>JBKDZY010000744.1:0-26222 GCA_047971765.1 Hyphomicrobiaceae bacterium
TACAACAGCCTGGCGGCCATCGATCATGCCGGCCACGTTGTGGCGCTCTATGATAAAATCCACCTTGTTCCTTTTGGGGAATATCTGCCGTTCCAGTCGGCGCTCGAGGCGATCGGACTGGAACAGTTAACGCGTATTCGTGGCGGGTTCAGCTCGGGGGCCCGTCCAAGGCTGGTGCTGAAGATCGACAAGGTACCGTCGCTCGATCCCTTGATCTGCTACGAGGCAATCTTTCCGGGAGCTGTCGTGCAGGGCACCGAACGCCCGAATGTGCTGCTCAACGTGACAAATGATGGCTGGTTCGGGGTGTCGAGTGGACCTTATCAACACTTTCATCAGGCGCGTGTCCGTGCTGTAGAAGAAGGCGTGCCGCTTGTCCGGTCTGCAAATAATGGGATATCCGCGATTGTGACCGCGCGAGGTCAGATTATCAATATGCTGAATTTAAATACAATCGGTGTATTGGATGGTGAGATTCCGGGCGTTATTCCGCCCACATTATATTCGCGCTATCCTGATTTAATATTCTGGTTGCTGCAAATACTCTTGCTGTCTATACTTGTGATTGCAGGCCGAAATGTTCGGTGAGGTAATATGCTCAGGCAATATGCCGCATTTATTAACCTGTCAATTTACTAACTAACGGGGAAATAAGTCTTAATATTAACCACGAACGGTTGCGCGATGTTTTTAAATTCAACTGCATGTTGTTTCAATGCGGCTCACTTTTTCTAGGGTTTGATTGACGAACAATTGCTATGCACCTAGAAATTGAGAACAGGGATAGCGAATTGGCGAACTGAAAGTTCAAGCGCTTTCTTGAATCTGGGGTAGGTTTAATCATATGCAAGACAGTGAGAATTCAGAACGAGGCTCCCGCCGAGCTAACCCGATTGACGTGTATGTGGGAAGCCGCGTCAGGTTGCGTCGCATGCTGCTCGGTATCAGTCAGGAGAAGCTGGGTGAACGGCTTGGACTGACCTTCCAGCAGGTGCAGAAGTATGAGAAGGGTGTGAACAGGATCGGTGCCAGCAGGCTGTTCGACCTTTCTGTCGTGCTGGAGGTGCCGATTGCCTTCTTCTTCGAAGATGCGCCGGCCGATGAAGCCAGGGTCCAGCCTGCTTCGGGGTTTGCCGAGAGTGGTCCTGCAGACAACAATGTGCTCGAGTTCCTGAGTACGCGCGAAGGGCTGGAGTTCAACCGGGCCTATGCCCGTA
Source organism: Hyphomicrobiaceae bacterium (assembly GCA_047971765.1). Taxonomy (GTDB): domain Bacteria; phylum Pseudomonadota; class Alphaproteobacteria; order Rhizobiales; family Hyphomicrobiaceae. Next base: position 1,218 of record JBKDZY010000744.1, read on the forward strand.
TCGTCGACCCCAAGGTGCGGCGCACGATCCTGGAACTCGTTCGTTCGCTGGCGAGCGTTGACGAAGACGTCCTGACCAATTGACGTCGATCAGATTTCAGCTGCCAAGGCTCAACTCGCGCTTCGATTAAGGAGTGCGCGACCGGTGACTCGGGTTGACCCTGAGCCCTGGAAGCTGCAAAGACGTGCGCTAATCACACTTCAAAGATGTCCAAAGGAGAAGATCGTGGCGCGGAAATCGTTCCTGTTCACTAGCGAGTCCGTTTCGGAAGGTCATCCTGACAAGGTCAGCGACCAGATTTCCGATGCGATTCTGGACGCGTTTCTGGCGAACGACATCAGACTTGGTATCGCTGACAACAGCGCGGTGAACACCCGCCTGGGCTGTGAGACGTTGACAACGACCAACAAGGTCGTGATCGCAGGCGAGTGCCGTGGCCAGGAGCCGCTGTTCAACAAGTTCTCCAGTCACCAGTTCAGGGGCTCCACGGAAGCGATTGTCAATCGCGACCTGATCAGCTCGATTGCGCGGCAGGTGATCAAGGACATCGGTTACGACCAGGTCGGCTTTTCCGCCAACGGATCAGACATCGAAGTGCTGCTGCACGGCCAATCGCCCGATATCGCCATGGGCGTCGACGAGCGCCAGGGCGAGGAAGGTGCTGGCGACCAGGGCATGATGTTCGGTTTCGCGTGCACAGAGAGCGAGGTGTACGAGAAGGGCTCGTTCATGCCCGCGCCGATCTACTTTTCTCATAAGATTCTGAAAACCCTTGCGGATCAGCGCAGGTCGGGGAAGCTTGGCGATCTGCTGCCGGATGCCAAGAGCCAGGTTACCGTTCGCTATGAGGACGGTCAGCCGGTCGGGTGTGCAAAGGTCGTCGTGTCCACCCAGCATGTGGAGGCGGATGGACGCGGGCGCGACTACACGCCGGAGATGGTCAAGGAGTTGATCGGCGATGCCGTGACCTCGGCGCTGCCGTCCGGATGGATGCCGAAGTCCGGCGCGGACTTTCTCGTCAATCCCACCGGCAACTTCGTGGTTGGTGGTCCGGACAGCGATTGCGGCCTAACGGGGCGCAAGATCATCGTCGATACCTATGGTGGCTATGCGCCGCATGGTGGCGGTGCGTTTTCGGGCAAGGACCCGACCAAGGTGGACCGGTCGGCGGCCTATGCCGCGCGCTACCTGGCGAAAAACGTTGTCGCCTCCGGCATTGCTGGGCGTTGCACCATCCAGGTGTCCTATGCCATTGGCCGGCCGGAACCGATGTCCCTGCTTGTCGATACGCACGGCACCAGCGTGCACGGCAAGGAGATCGACGCGCGCCTTGAGGAGGTCCTGGCGGAACTGTTCCCCATGCGGCCGACGAATATTCGCCGGAAGCTCAACCTCAACAAGCCGATCTACAAGCGGACAGCGGCCTACGGCCATTTCGGGCGGGCGCCTGACGCGGACGGCGGCTTCTCGTGGGAGCGCACCGACCTTGCCGATGCCATCAAGAAAGCGGTTGGCGTCTGACATCAAAAGTGCTGCTATTCCCTTGTGAAGCTATGTTTGACAGCGCTGCTCGCGGTCAGAGGAGTTGTGAATGTTCTCGCATGTGATGGTTGGTACCAACGACATCGACGCATCGAAGAAGTTCTATGATGCGGCACTTGGTGCGCTCGGCATTCCCGAGGGCAAGGCCGATCCCAAGGGGCGGGTTTTCTACCGCACCAAGACAGGGATGTTCGGCTTGACGAAGCCGATCGACGGGAAAGGTGCCACGCACGCCAACGGCGGCACCATCGGGTTTGCGGCGGAGACGCCGGATGCCGTGAAGGCTTTCCATACGGCCGGTGTTGCCAATGGTGGCCAGTCCATCGAGGATCCGCCGGGCTGGCGCGAGATGGGGTCCGTCAAGCTCTATCTGGCCTATATTCGGGATCCGGCCGGGAACAAGATCTGCGCCATGTGCCGCGGGTAAATCCTGGTGTGATCGCGCATCCGGCGGTCAGTCCCTGGACCAATTCCGGTTTATCCGGAATTGGTTCCGCTTATTTGCACTCACGTGCCCTATCGGCATCCGGCCGGGCGTTCCGCGAGGGCGGGGCACAAGCCCCAAACCGCCGTCGCGGCCTGAGCGCCTCTGATCCAAACCTGAAACGCTAAAAGGGCGGGTGGCCGATTTGCTTTCAGGGGCGGCAGGTCTCGCTGCCGCTTTCCTCCGGCTTCTCGATTGTGATGACCCAACCAGACGAAGCGTTTCAGCAGGCTGAGCAGGGCACGTCCCACGAGCTGCGTTCATTCGGGCGGCGGCGGGGCCGGAAGCTGTCGCCACGCCAGCAGGCCTTGATGGCGGATGTTCTGCCGCGTGTCGCACCGCTTGGTGTGAACGTTGCGCTTGGGTCGTCTGCCGCGTGTCGGACACTGTTTTCGCAGCCCGTCGATGAGGTCTGGCTCGAGATCGGGTTCGGTGGTGGCGAACATCTGATCTGGCAAGCCCGACATCATGCGAACGTTGGCATCATCGGTGCCGAACCGTTCGAGGACGGTGTGGTAAAGGTGCTCGCAGCCATCGAGGATGAACCTCTCTGCAATGTGCTGGTCCATGCCGATGATGTGCGCGGTCTGTTGAGATGGCTTCCGGATCATGCGCTGCAGCGGGTCTTCATCCTTTTCCCGGATCCCTGGCCGAAGCGGCGGCACGCCAAGCGCCGCCTGGTTAACGAGGCGCTGTTGCGGCAAGTGGTGCGTGTGCTGGCGCCTGGCGGCGAATTGCGGCTTGCGACGGACATCGGCGATTACGCGCGGACGATGTTGATGGCTCTCAGGGCGACGCCCGAGCTGGTTTGGCAGGTGCGCCGTGCTGCGGACTGGCAAGCGCGCCCGGATGACTGGCCCTCCACGCGCTATGAAGTCAAGGCGGGGCGCGAGGGACGAAAGAGCTATTACCTGCGTTACCGGCGCGTCTGAACGCCAGATTGTCGGCAGGCGCCTTATCGAGGTTAATTTCCGATCAAGGGCCTGTGCAAGCCGACAGGCCATCTTTCTCCGTGGGGACGACCGGCATCATTCATGTCGAAAATGACGTGAGGTTTGGCTTGATTTCGGTGACCTTACCCCTTAATATGCAAACGCTCATGATCATCTCAACTTTGAGAGTGGATCCTCGCGATCCGCTCTTTTTGTTTTGGGGATCTGGGATAGAAATCTGAGATTTTTCCGATAGGGACCGCAACCTTGAGCGCGCCAGCCGACGAGGCTCGCTTCATCCATGAGACGGGTGCTGCCGCCGGCATATCCGCATTGGTGGAGCCGGTGCTGATCGACATGGGTTTCAGGCTTGTCCAGGTGCGGATTCTGCAAGGGCAAGGGATGATCGTGGAGATCATGGCCGAACGGCCGGATGGCACGATGACCATTGAAGATTGTCGCACCGTTTCGCAGGGGCTGTCGCCCGTGCTTGATGTGCATGATCCAATTGCCGGGAGCTACCGACTGCAGATTTCGTCGCCGGGGATCGACCGGCCATTGGTGAGGCCCAGTGACTTCAACCAATGGGCGGGGTTCGAGGCGAAAATCGAGATGAAGGAGTTGATCGACGGCCGTCGGCGATTCCGCGGCACGCTCGATGGTTTCGAGGATGGTGAGATCCGTATCGAGGTGGATCTGGGCAAGGATGCCGGGCTGCAGGTGCTGGGTTTGCCGCTGGCGCTCGTTGACGACGCCCACCTGGTTCTGACGGACGAACTGGTCCGGGAGTCGCTCAGGCGGACCAAGCTGCTGTTGCGGGAGGCCGGCGCGGAAGCCGATCTCGGGGATGGCAGTGAAATGGGAGATGATTTCGAGGCCGCCGGAGTGGATGTGATCGAAACCGGCAGCGAGGATGACGAAGGGCGTGTGCCGTCAAATGCGCAGCCCGCAGAGAAGCGGCGCCGGAAGAAGGCCGTGGGTCGGAACCCCGGGCGTGGCAAGGCGAAGGGCGGTGTCGGCCGCCGTTCGAAATAACAACTGAAGTACCGAGCGAGCGACAGGAAGGTGCCAAGACATGGCTCAGGCAGGTGTCAGCGCAAATCGTCTGGAGTTGCTGCAGATCGCAGAAGCAGTGGCGCGCGAGAAGTCGATCGATCGTAAAATCGTCATCGGGGCCATGGAGGACGCCATCCAGAAGGCGGCCAAGCAGAGGTATGGCCAGGAGAACGACATCCGCTGTTCCATCGATCCGAAAACCGGCGAAACCCGTCTTGCACGAGTTGTGACCGTCGTCGAGGAGGTCGAGAACGAAAGCCAGCAGATTTCCCTGGAAGAAGCCAAGCTGAAGAACGCGGACCTCGAAATCGGGGGCGAAATTGTCGAGCAACTTCCGCCGCTTGATTTCGGCCGTGTGGCGGCACAGAACGCCAAGCAGGTGATCTTCCAGAAGGTGCGTGAAGCCGAGCGTGACCGGCAGTTCGACGAGTTCAAGGACCGCATGGGCGAGATCGTCAATGGTGTGGTCAAGCGGGTCGAATACGGTAATGTCATTGTCGATCTGGCGCGAGCGGAAGGCATCATTCGCCGCGATGAAATGATCCCGCGCGAAAATGTGCGTCTCGGTGACCGCATTCGCGCCTATGTGCATGATGTGCGCCGCGAGCAGCGCGGGCCGCAGATCTTCCTGTCGCGGGCGCGGCCGGAATTCATGGCAAAGCTGTTCGCGATGGAAGTGCCGGAAATCTACGACGGCATCGTCGAGATCAAGTCGGTTGCCCGTGATCCGGGGTCCAGGGCCAAGATCGCAGTTATTTCCAAGGATAATTCCGTCGATCCGGTGGGCGCCTGTGTCGGTATGCGCGGGCAGCGGGTGCAGGCCGTCGTCAACGAGCTGCAGGGCGAGAAGATCGACATCATCCAGTGGAGCGAGGATGCGGCGACGTTTATCGTCAATGCGTTGGCGCCCGCCGAGGTGTCGAAGGTGGTGCTCGACGAGGACACCAACCGGATCGAGGTCGTGGTGGATGAACGCCAGTTGTCGTTGGCCATCGGCCGCCGTGGCCAGAACGTCCGGCTGGCTTCGCAGCTCACGGGCTGGGATATCGACATCCTGACCGAGACCGAAGAGAGCGAGCGGCGCCAGAAGGAATTCTCCGAGCGCACCCAGATGTTCATGGACAAGCTCGACTGTGACGAGTTGATCGCGCAGCTGCTTGCCACGGAAGGGTTCGATTCCGTCGAGGAAGTGGCGTTCGTCGATCCGGCGGAGATCGCGCAGATCGAGGGCTTCACCGAAGAGTCTGCGGCGGCCATCCAGTCGCAGGCGCAGGACTACCTGCAGCGGCTCGAGACCGAGCGCGATACGCGCCGCCGCGAGCTCGGCGTCGAGGATGCGGTGCTGGATGTGCCGGGCGTGACGTCTGCCATGCTCATCCCGTTCGGCGAGAATGGCATCAAGACGGTCGAGGATCTGGCCGATTGTTCCACCGACGAGATGATCGGCTGGACCGAGCGGAAGAAGGAAAAGGATGCCGAGCCGGTGAGGCATGCGGGTATTCTCGATGGGCTCAACATTGGACGTTCAGAGGCGGAAGACCTTATCCTGCAGGCGCGTGTCGTGGCGGGTTGGTTGACGCCTGAAGATATTGCCCCGCCGCCGGAAGAGGTTGACGCGGAAGCCGAAGTCGAAGGCGAGGTGGGTGCGGAAGCCGGGGCGGGCGACAGTGCTGCCGCGGCGCAGGCTTGATTGTTATGCTGGAGGCCAGAACCAGAGCATGGCGCGGAGAACGGCAACAGGTGCGAAAGGTTCCGGGGTGGCACGTCGCCACAACCCGGAGCGTACCTGTGTCGTCACGCGCGAGCCTGGAGGGCCGGACGATCTGATCCGTTTCGTCGTCGCTCCTGATGGAGCGGTGATGGCGGATGTCGGGAACAGGCTGCCAGGACGTGGCGTCTGGGTCGGCATCGGACGGGGACTCGTCGAAAAAGCGGTAAAACAGGGTTCGTTCGCACGAGGTTTCAAGCGGCCGGTCGTGGTCCCGCAGGATCTTGGTGAACGTGTGGAGGCGCTTCTCAGGCGCCGGGTGGTGGAGGCACTCAGCCTCGCCAACAAGGCAGGCCAGGTGGTTGCCGGGTTTGCCAAAGTCGAGACGCTCATCCGCCAGGGCGAAGCGGTGGCGCTCCTTCATGCGGAGGAGGCGGCTGCCGATGGGGCGGGCAAGCTCGATCAGAAACTGCGCGCGGTGCAAGCGGCGCTTGAGGAGCCAGGGCAAGGTAAATCTGGTCCTCAAATTGTTCGCGACCTGAAAACGGCTGAATTGAGCTTGGCGTTGGGACGGCAGAATGTGGTACATGCTGCATTGAGATCAGGCGGCGCCGCGAAACATTTCTTGACCGAGACCGGGCGCTACAGGCGCTACCGGGACCAAGTGTACGTCGAAGCGGCCAGGTCGCCGCACAGGATATCCAGCACGGAATAGGCATGAGCGAAACCAAGGAAACCACCGATCGTCGACAAGGCAGCGGCCGCAAACCGGTCAGCTCCCAGCGGACCGAGCATTCGGGTCATGTGCAGCAGAACTTCAGCCACGGGCGCAAGAACGTGGTTGTTGTCGAGCGCAAGAAGACCCGGAAGTTGCAGGTTCCTGGAGAGCAGGGCGGTGCTGGTGGCCGGTCCGCTGGTGGCGGCCAGCGAGGCGGTGCAGGTGGCTCACGTGGCTTGTCTTCGGGTGAAGAGAAGAAGCGGATCCAGGCTGTTCTGCTTGAGCGCAAACGGCAGGAGGAGGAGGCAAAGCGCCTCGCAGAGGAAGCCGAGCAGCGGCGCATCGAGGAAGAAAAAGAGGCCGAGCGCAAGCTCCAGGAAGAAGCCGAACGCAAGCGTGAGGAAGAGGCACGCGCTGCTGTCGAGGCTGCCGAGAAGGCGAAGCAGGAAGCTGAAGGTGGTGCGGCCAGCGCATCCGAAGCCGAGGCCAAGGCGCCGCAAGACGCGAAACGCGAGGCCCGGGCCGACGGCGCCGGCCGGACGGGACAAGGCCGTTCGGCGGCGGGTGGCGGGCGGACATCCGCACGCTCGGTGGGCCGTGATGGCGCCGACGGCGATGCCCCTGTGTCGGCGAAGTCGCCGAGCGGCGGTGCCGTGCCGTCACGCCGGCGTGCGCTGGAGCTTGATGACGACGATGGCGGCAAGCGCAAGTCGGGTCCTGGTGGGCAAAAGACGACGCGGACGCCGGTCAAGGGTGACGATCGTCGCGAGCGCGGGCGCCTGACCGTCGACAAGCTGCTCAACGAGGAGCAGCGCGAGCGGTCGCTGGCGTCGTTGCGGCGCAAGCGCGAACGCGATGCGCGCCGGGCCAGTGGAATCCAGCAGTCGCGCGAAAAGATCATGCGCGAGGTGATCGTGCCTGAGGTGATCACCATCCAGGAACTTGCCAACCGCATGTCGGAGAAGTCGGTCGATGTCATTCGCCTGCTCATGAAGCAGGGCGCCATGCACAAGATCAATGATGTGATCGACGCGGATACGGCCGAGCTGATCGTCACGGAATTCGGCCACACGGTTCGCCGCGTTTCGGAGGCTGACGTCGAGGAAGGCTTCATCGGCGACCAGGACGACGAGGCGAACCTGCAGCCGCGGGCGCCTGTGGTGACCATCATGGGCCACGTCGATCACGGCAAGACGTCGCTGCTCGATGCCATCCGGGAAGCGAATGTGGCGAGTGGCGAGGCTGGGGGTATTACCCAGCACATCGGCGCCTATCAGGTGGCGAAGAACGGCGAGCTCATCACCTTCATCGACACGCCGGGCCACGAGGCATTTACGGCCATGCGTGCGCGCGGCGCGAAGGTGACGGATGTCGTCATCCTGGTTGTTGCGGCCGATGACGGTGTCATGCCGCAGACGATCGAGGCCATCAATCATGCCAAGGCCGCGGGCGTGCCGATCATCGTGGCCATCAACAAGATGGACAAGCCGGGCGCCGATCCCAGCCGTGTGCGCACGGACTTGCTGCAGCATGAGATCGTCGTCGAAAGCATGGGTGGCGAGACCATCGACGTGCCGGTGTCGGCGCTCAAGAAGGAAGGTCTCGACAGCCTGCTCGAGTCCGTGATCCTGCAGTCCGAACTGCTCGAGTTGAAAGCCAACCCGGAACGTTCGGCGGAAGGTTTCGTCATCGAGGCGAAACTGGAGCGTGGACGGGGCTCGGTGGGCACGTTGCTGGTGCAGCGCGGTACGCTGAAGGTCGGCGACATCGTGGTGGCCGGCTCGTCGTGGGGGCGCGTGCGCGCGTTGCTCGACGACAAAGGCAAGAACGTGGTCAAGGCCGGCCCATCGGTTCCGGTCGAGGTGCTCGGGTTCGATTCCGCGCCGGAAGCGGGCGATCAGTTCGCGGTGGTGGAGAACGAAGCCAGGGCGCGCGAGATCACCGACTACCGCGTCAGGAAACGGCGCGAGGCGCTCGGCCAGGCGGGCACCGCACGCACACTCGAAGGCATGATGCAGCAGCTCAAGGAAGCCGGACGGAAAGAGTTTCCTCTGGTCATCAAGGGCGATGTGCAGGGCTCGCTGGAAGCCATCATCGGGTCGTTGGCGAAAATCGGCAACGACGAGGTCATGGCGCGGATCGTGCACTCGGGCGTCGGCCAGATCACGGAATCCGACGTGTCCCTGGCGCAGGCCTCGAAGGCGGTCATCCTCGGCTTCAACGTTCGCGCTAATCAGCAGGCGAAGCAGTCTGCCGACAGCCTGGGCGTGGAGATCCGCTACTACTCGATCATCTATGACCTGGTTGACCAGGTGAAAGCCGCGATGTCGGGTCTGCTGGCGCCGACGACCAAGGAGAACGTCCTCGGGTATGCGACCATCAAGCAGGTGTTCGACATCTCGAAGCAGGGCAAGGTCGCGGGTTGCCTCGTCACGGAGGGCAAGGTGGAGCGTGGCGCCAAGGTTCGGCTGCTGCGTGACAAGACCGTCATCCACGAGGGCACGCTCTCCATCCTCAAGCGCTTCAAGGATGATGTCAAAGAGGTGCCGGCTGGCCAGGAGTGCGGCATGGCTTTCGCGAACTACCAGGACATCCGCGAGGGCGATGAGATCGAGTGCTTCCAGGTGGAGACGATCGCCAGGACCTTGTGAGGAGCGTCCCATGGCACCGCCATTCGTGGTGCGCCGGTTTGAGATTGCAGAGGCGGGGCAGCTCAGGCAGCTCCGCCTCTCGGCTTTGCGCGAAATGCCGGAAGCATTTGGCGCCGGTTTGCATGATGAATGCGGGCGGTCCCCGGACTTCTGGTCATCATGGATCTCGGAAAGTCCTCCCTTCGGCGCTTTCATTGATGGTGAAGCGCTTGGCATGGCCGGGTTCTGGCGTGAGACCCAGGCCAACCTCCGGCATCGCGGCCGCCTGGGAGCCATGTACGTGTCCCCCGTGTTGCGCGGCCAAGGTGTTGCGGGCGCGTTGATTGACGCAGTTCTGTCGCACGCCAGGACATGCGTCGAGCAGGTCCATCTCATCGTCAATCGAGACAACGAACTGGCTGTGCGATTCTATCAGCAAGCGGGATTTGTGGTGTGCGGTTGCGAGCCTCGCGGGCACAAGTGCGGTGAGGTGTACCGCGATGCCTTGCTCATGGTGAACATGCTGGATCCGCAAGTGCCTCGATCGAAACCGATCATGCGTTGATAGCGCGACTTGGCCGAACGGCCCCTGGAACCCTTGTCGGGCGCTCTTCCCGAGCGGGTTGTTGTCAAATAGCAGTTGACGCAACCGCTTTGACACACGCATATGCGGCGGTTCATGTCATGGGCTCATCCGCAAGCGGGAAGAGCGATGACGGCTGCCTGCGAGAGGCAGCCAGCTCCGCGGCGAGGTATGCCTCGGGCCACTCAGGAAGAGGGCTGACCCGGTTCGACTCCGGGGCAGACAGATAAATGGCAAGACGCAATTCACGGGCTGGCGAAGCGCCAGCTCATGGTCCATCACAGCGGCAACTTCGTGTCGGCGAGCTCGTCCGGCACAAGATTGCTGAAATGCTCAGCCGGGCCGAGATCCATGACGATGTCATCGCGAGGCATGTGGTGACCATACCGGAAGTGCGGATGTCGCCAGACCTGAAACTCGCGACCGTCTATGTGATGTCGCTTGGCGGGCTCGACACCAAACCCGTCGTGGCGGCGCTCGAACGCAACAAGCGGTTCATCCGTGCCGAGGTGGCAGCAGCCGTGAGCCTCAAGTTCGCGCCGGACCTTCGTTTCCGGCTGGACGAGAGTTTCGAGGAGGGCAGCCGCATCGATGCGCTGCTCGACAGTCCGAAGGTCCGCCAGGATATCGGGAAGACAGAATAGGCGCGGCTGTGTTGGCTTTCGTGGCGCTTGTTCCGGGCCTCCAGGCCTCCAGGCAACCTATCGCTGACCCGTTGTTTCGTTCCTTTCCCTCTTTCGATGCCGTCCGCTCAATCGCGGACAACCGGTATCATGCCCCATCAACTCCGATCGCCCGAGAGCACCATGGCCCGACGAAAAAAAGGCAATCCGATCAATGGATGGATCATTCTCGACAAGCCTGTGGGCATGACATCGACGCAGGCCGTCGGGAAAATCCGCTGGCTGTTCCAGGCGCAGAAGGCTGGTCACGCCGGTACGCTGGACCCGCTGGCGACCGGGGTGCTTCCCATTGCCCTGGGCGAGGCGACCAAGACCGTTCCCTATGCCGTGGATGGCGTGAAGGCCTATGAGTTTGCCGTTCGCTGGGGCTGCGAGACCGATACTGACGATGCGGAGGGGCGGATCGTCGGGACCAGCGACAAGCGCCCTGCGGCGGGAGAGATCGAGGCGATCCTCGGTGACTTTCATGGCGAGATCCAACAGACGCCGCCGCAATTCTCTGCGATCAAGATCCAGGGTGAGCGGGCCTACGACCTGGCGCGGTCCGGCGAAGAGGTGAAACTTGAGCCGCGGCCAGTGATGATTGATCGTCTGGCGCTGGTCGAAACGCCCGATGAGAATACCGCCGTGTTCGAAGCCGAATGCGGGCGGGGCACCTATGTCAGGGCATTGGCGCGTGACATGGGGCGGCAGTTGGGCTGCCTCGGCCATGTCATCCAGCTTCGGCGCACGCGCGTCGCCTCCTTCGATATCGAGAGCGCGGTGACACTCGAAGAGCTGGAGGACGCGCGCGAGGCCGAGGATGGCGGCGTGGAGTTGATGCAACTTCTGCAGCCGATCGAACTGGCGCTGGCCGATCTGATCGAGGTTCCTGTGGCACCGCCGGATGCGGCGAGGTTGGCGAGAGGGCAAAGCGTGCTGATGCGAGGCCGGGATGCGCCGATGGTGAGTGGCGAAGCCTATGCGGTTGCCAAGGGCACGTTGATTGCCATCTGCCAGATGGACAAGGGCGAGCTGGTGCCTGTGCGCGTCTTCAGCTACCGCTGAACGGCCCCGCATGTTCGCTCGCGGTACCTATCATTCGATGGCCGGGCCGCAAGCGCTGCCTGCGCGCTTCCCGGCCTCCCGGGAGTGCTCCGCGTGGCCGCATTGGCGGTGGATGCCTGAAATTTGTTCGCAAAGCCTGGATGACTGTGTATAAGACGGCCAGCGCGACGGGATGCAGCATATCCCCCCCGTGCTTCGCGACCCTGCTGGACGACATCCCGGCTGTGGCCGCTCCGATCAGTCTCACCGTCAAGCTGCGACGCGACTGATCCATGTTCAGAACAAGAAAGGACAAACCGATGTCGCTGACTGCAGAGCGTAAGGGCGAAATCGTGAAGGATTTTGCCACGAAGGAGGGCGATACGGGTTCGCCGGAAGTGCAGATTGCGCTGCTCACCGAGCGGATCAATGGGCTTTCTGACCACTTCAAGGAACACAAGAAGGATAATCACTCTCGCCGCGGGCTGCTCAAAATGGTGAGCAAGCGCCGTCAGCTGCTGGATTACGTCAAGGCCAAGGACGAGGCCCGTTATCAGAAAATTATCGAGCGTCTCAAATTGCGCCGCTAGGTTCGGGCGATTTTGCCGAACTGAAGCCATAAAGAGACGTGAGTACGACACAAGTTGTGACTGCGCCGCCCCCTGATACGGGGGAGCGGCGCGTGAGGCGTTTTGCCTGAGCGTGAGGCAAGGCGGGACCGAATTCCGAAATGAACGATCGAAACGCGAGATCCGAGAAAACAAATGTTCGACATACACAGTGAAGAGATCGAGTGGGGAGGCCGCAAGCTGCGCCTGGAGACCGGGCGCATGGCCCGTCAGGCCGATGCAGCGGTGCTGGCCCAGTACGGCGAAACGACGGTGCTGGCCACGGTCGTGGCGGCCAAGAGCGTGAGGCCGGGGATCGACTTCTTCCCGCTGACCGTGAATTACCAAGAGAAGACCTATGCCGCCGGCAAGATTCCTGGTGGCTTTTTCAAACGCGAGGGTCGTCCGTCAGAGAAAGAGACGCTAACCTCCCGGCTGATCGATCGTCCGATCCGGCCGTTGTTCGTCGACGGCTTCAAGAACGATACCCAGGTTGTCATCACCGTGCTCTCCATCGATATGGAGAACGACCCGGATATCGTCTCCATGGATGCAGCCTCGGCGGCACTGACGTTGTCCGGCCTGCCGTTCCTCGGCCCCAACGGTGGTGCGCGCGTCGGCCTCGTCAATGACGAACTGGTGCTCAACCCGCTGATGGACGAGATGGCCAACAGCAAGCTTGACCTCGTCATTGCGGGCACGACCGATGCCGTGATGATGGTCGAGTCCGAGGCGCAGGAACTCTCAGAGCAACGCATGCTCGAGGCGGTCATGTTCGGCCACCGTGGCTTCCAGCCGGTGATCGATGCCATCATCCGCCTTGCCGAGCGGGCTGCGAAGGAGCCGTGGACGTTCACGCCGCCGGAAACGGCGGAGATGAAGACCCGCATGAAGGACCTCATTGGCGCCGATCTGTCGGCTGCCTTCCAGGTGCCGGGCAAGCAGGAGCGTCATGATCTGGTCGATGCGGCCAAGAAGAAGGCGTTCGAAGCGATGATGCCAGAGGATGCGACGCCGGATCAGCAGGTCCAGCTTGGCGGCGTGTTCAAGGCCCTCGAGGCCGATGTCGTGCGCGGTGACATCATCCGGACCGGCAAGCGCATCGATGGTCGTGACCTGGTGACCGTCAGGCCGATCCTGTCGCAGATCCAGGTTCTGCCACGCACGCACGGTTCGTCACTGTTCACGCGCGGCGAGACGCAGGCCCTGGTGGTCGCGACGCTTGGCACGGGCGATGACGAGCAGTTCATCGACAGCCTCGAAGGCACCCGGAAAGAGCACTTCCTGCTGCACTACAATTTCCCGCCATACTCGGTGGGTGAAACGGGCCGCATGGGCTCTCCGGGGCGTCGCGAGATCGGTCATGGCAAGCTCGCGTGGCGCGCCGTCCGGCCGCTGCTGCCGGCGAAGGAAGAGTTCCCGTACACGATCCGCGTGGTTTCCGAGATTACCGAGTCCAACGGTTCGTCGTCGATGGCGACGGTGTGCGGCTCGTCGCTGGCATTGATGGATGCGGGCGTGCCGTTGAAGGCTCCCGTGGCCGGAATCGCGATGGGCCTCATCAAGGAAGGCGGCGACTTTGCCGTGCTCTCCGATATTCTCGGCGATGAAGACCATCTCGGCGACATGGACTTCAAGGTGGCCGGCACGGAGCGTGGCGTGACCTCGCTGCAGATGGACATCAAGATCACCGGCATTACCGAGGAGATCATGCGGGTGGCGCTCGATCAGGCGCACAACGGCCGCATGCACATTCTCGGCGAGATGGGCAAGGCCATCAATGCCGCCAGGACCGAGCTGGGCGAACATGCACCGCGCATCGAGACCATCAAGATCCCGGTCGACAAGATCCGCGAAGTCATCGGCTCGGGTGGTTCGGTGATCCGTGAGATCGTTGCGGAATCGGGCGCGAAGGTCGACATCTCGGATGATGGTACCGTGAAGATTGCGGCGGCGCGCCGGGAATCGATCGAGGCCGCGTTGCAGCGCATCCGTGGCATCACGTCGGAAACCGAGGTCGGCCAGATCTACAAGGGCAAGGTCGTCAAGATCATGGAGTTCGGCGCGTTCGTGAACTTCTTCGGCCCGAAAGATGGGCTGGTTCACATCTCGCAGCTTACGCAGGGCCGTCCGGCGACCGTCGGCGAAGTGGTGAAGGAAGGCCAGGAGGTCTTCGTCAAGCTGCTCGGCTTCGATGATCGTGGCAAGGTTCGCCTGTCGATGAAGGTTGTCGATCAGGCCACGGGCCAGGAGATCCCGGGCGTTGCCGATGATGATCGTGGTGGCGGCGGCGGTGGCGGTGGTGGCCGTCGGGATCGTGGTGATCGTGGTGGCAGAGGCGACCGGGGCGATCGCGGTGACCGGGGCGACCGGGGGCCAAGATCCTCGGCACCTGACTTCCTCGGTGGCGGTGACTTCAACGAAGGCCGCGGTGACCGGGGTGATCGTCCGCAGCGCCGTGATCGGGGTGAGCGGCGCGAGCGCCGGTCCGAGCCCGATTGGGATTGATGAACGAGGGCTGCCGTGCGCGGTTGCCCTTGCTTCTTTCGCGTGATGGACAGGCCGCCGGTGGGTTTCCGGCGGCCTTGTCGTGAGGGGACCTCTTCATGATGGCGGTGATTGGACTGCTGTTGGCGTTCGTCCTGGCATTGGGACTTGTGCGCCTGCTTTTCGGTGACGTTCTGTCGGAGCTCGTGCTCGACATCCCGAACGACCGCTCGCTGCATACGGCTCCGGTGCCGCGTACCGGCGGTGTCGGTGTGATGCTCGCTTTTGCCATTGCCATGGTTCTGGTGGGCTCGGGGCCGGCGGCGCTGGTGGTTCCTGGGCTGCTGTTGGCGGGCATTTTCCTGATCGATGATGTTCGTGGATTGCCGGTTCCCGTACGGTTCGGCGTGCAGTTCGCCGCTGCCCTGTTGTTTCTGGTGTGGTCGGGCCCCTATTCCGTCTGGCTCTGGCCATTTCTGCTGCTGGGCCTGGTGTGGTCGGCCCATCTCTACAATTTCATGGACGGATCGAACGGGCTTGCCGGGGGCATGGCAGTCATTGGTTTCGGCGCCTATGCGATTGCGGCATTCGCAGCGGGTGCATCAGACCTCGCGGTGTTGTGTGCGGCCGTTGCCGGGGCATCGGCGGGGTTCTTGTGGTGGAACTACGATCCTGCTCGCATTTTCCTCGGGGATGCAGGCTCCATACCGCTCGGCTTCCTCGCCGCCGGTGTCGGCGTACTCGGCTGGCAGCGGGGGCTGTGGCCGTTCTGGTTTCCGCCGCTGGTCTTCTCATTCTTCATTGTCGATAGCGGTCTGACGCTGGCGAAGCGTCTCGTCCATCGAGAGAATCCCTTCGAGGCGCATCGCTCACACTACTACCAGCGGCTGATCCGCATGGGATGGAGCCACGGGCAGATGGCGCTGACCGCCTACGCGCTGATGTTCGCCGCCGCCTCGACCGCGCTGCTGGTTCGCCCGGCGCCAGCGGGGCTCGTCATTCCGGTGCTGGCAACCTGGTGTGTGGCAAGCGGCGTGATGGTCATCAGTGTGGACCGGATGTGGCGCGCCTCGCCGGTGAGAGGCCGGTAGGCCGGGCGTCCACCTGGCCCGGGCAAGGTTCAATATGTTGCCCGGCCGCCGGAGATATCCAGCACCGATCCGGTCGTGAACGAGCAATCCTCCGATGCTGCAAATGCGATCAGGGCCGCGACTTCCTCGACAGCCACGAAACGGCCGCGTGGAATCTTCGACAGCATGAAATCGATGTGCTGTTGCGTGATCTGATCGAAGATGGCAGTGCGCGCGGCGGCCGGCGTGATGGCGTTGACCGAGATGTTCTTGTTTTCTGTTTCCTTGGCCAGCGACTTGGTGAGGCCGATGACGCCTGCCTTCGAGGCGGAGTAGTGGGCGGCGTTGGGGTTGCCTTCCTTGCCGGCGATGGAGGCGACGTTGACGATGCGGCCGTAGTTCTGCGTGATCATGCCGGGAACGATGGCCTTGCAGCACAGGAATGGTCCATCGAGATTGATGCGCATGACGCGGCGCCATTCCTCGACGGAGGTGTCCCAGGTTGTGGCGTTGGCGCCAGCAATTCCGGCATTGTTCAGCAGGATATCGACGCGACCGAAGTCGCCCAGCGTTGCATCGCGGGCTTTCTCGACCGATGACCAGTCACCGACGTCGCACTGGTAGGTTCGGGTGCCGTTGCCAAGCTCGCCGGCGGTCTTCTCTGCCGTCTCCTTGTCGAAATCCTAGATGGCGACCTTGGCGCCGGAGGCGATGAAACGTTCGGCGGCAGCACGGCCGATGCCCTGCGCGCCACCGGTGACGACGGCAATACGGTCCTTGAGATCAATGGTGTTGGACATCATGTGTTTCCTTGGGGCGTGGCGTTGTTGTTGCGTGCTCCTTGCGGATTACGGTGACGAGTTCGGCACCGCTTTGTCTCCTCTCTCTCAGCCAAAGCGTTTCTGCAACTCGGTGACCTGCTCCGGCGTGAGTGTGCGGATCTTGTCATGGCGGAGCATGAGGAACAGCTTGGCGGTTTCCTCCAGTTCCTCGATGGCGTCCTGGGCGGCGGAAAGCGTGCCGCCGGCGACGACGGGGCCGTGATTGGCAAGGAGGACGGCGTGATGTCTGCTGGCGCATTTCGCGACCGCCTCGGCCAATGCTTCGTCACCTGGCGGGAAGTAGGGCACGAGCGGCAGGGTGCCGATGCGCATGGCGTAATAGGCGGTGATGGGCGGCAGGCAGTTGTGGCAGTCGATGCCGTCGAGGCAGGACACGGCGACGGAATGTGTCGAATGCAGGTGCACGACCGCGCCAGATGTCGGCCGCTCGCGATACATGCAGGTATGCAGGAAGGCTTCCTTGGTCGGCTTGTCGCCGCCAATGTGCCGGCCATCCGGGGCGAGGCGTGAGAGGCGAGCCGGATCGAGCGTTCCCAATGACGAGCCGGTCGGTGTCATCAGCCAGCCGCCATCTGCGCAACGGACGGAGATGTTGCCGGTCGAGCCGTGCGTGAGGCCGCGATTGAAGAGCGAGGCGCCAACCCTGCAGATCTGTTCGGCACGTTTTGCGTCATCGCTCATGAGAGCTTCTCCCAGGCCTTGGTGAAGAAGTCCGGTGCACCGAAATTGCCGGATTTGAGCGCCAGCACCTGATCTTGTCCAATGGCCCTGGTCCAGGGCACGCCGGGGTCGATCTCGGGGCCGATTTCGAGCGCCGTTATGCCCAGACCATTGACCACCGCGCCCGAGGTTTCTCCGCCCGCCACGCTCAGGCGGGTCACGTTTTCGGCGACGAGGGCCTTGGCGACGGTTGCGATGGCGCGCTCGACCAGACTGCCGGCCGCTTCACGGCCCAACTTTTCCTGCACCTCCAGCACCGTTGCCGGGTCTGCGCTGGAGTAGACCAGGAACGGCCTGTCACTTGGCTGCGCGCTGGTCCAGGCGATGATCTCGTCGGTGGTCTGGGTGCGATCTGCGAGGGCAACGGCGTCGATCTCCAGTGCGGCCAGGCCCTGGGCTTTCGCGTTGGCGACCTGCCGGCGTGTGGCCTCCGAGCACGAGCCCGCGAGGATGGCCGCGCGCCCGGTTGGGGCCTTCATTGTGGCCGGCGCGGGTGCCGGTTTCATCAGGCCTTTGGCGATGAAGTTCTGCGGCAGGCCAAGCGCCACGCCCGATCCGGCGGTGACCAGAGGCATGTCGGCTGTCGCCGCCCCCATTTCAACGAGATCGCGATCCGTTATGGCGTCAACGACGACAAACCTTTCGCCGCGCGCCTGCGCTTCGGCAAAGGCGTTGGCGATGGCGGTTCGTCCCTTCTCGACGACCGGGTAGGGGACGAGGTCGACCTTGCCCCTGGTCTGGGCCTGCATGACCCGCACAAGGTTCGAGTCCCGCATAGGTGTCAGCGGATGATCCTTCATGGGGCTTTCGGCGAGGGGTACGTCGCCCACGAACAGATTGCCCATGTAGACGGTGCGCTTGTTGGTGGGAAAAGCAGGACAGACGATGGCGAGGTCACTGCCGATATGGGCAAGCAGCGCCTCGGCGACCGGACCGATGTTGCCGTTCCCGGTCGAGTCGAATGTCGAGCAGTACTTGAAATAGAGCTGGCGTGCGCCCTGTTCCTGCAAGGCCTGTGCACTTGCCAACGATAGCGATATGGCCTCGTCGACCGGGCACGTGCGGGTCTTGAGCGCGACGACGATGGCGTCGTAGCCCGACAGGCGTGGGTCACCCTCTGCCGGAGGCTGCATGAGCTGCAAGGTGCGCATGCCTGCGCGCGTCAACATGATGGCAAGATCTGTTGCCCCGGTCAGATCGTCAGCTATGCATCCGAGCAGCACCAGCCGTCTCCCTTGTTCCGTCATTCCCGTTCGCAGTCTCGCAGGTCTTGCCGGGCGCGGGAAGCCGGTGTTCGGCGGTTGGCCGGTGTCATCGTCCTTGAGATGCGCCGTGCTCAAGGGATGCAAGGATGCTTCCCGCTCGTGCCGTCGGTCCAGCTCCGGAGACCTGTCGGTGGTGTGGTGCCAGCCTGATCGCTGCGTGTTGGTTGCGCCGATCCCTGATGTTTTACCCGAAATTGATGAAATCGTGGGCAGAATGGCGAACCTATCCGTTTTAATTCGAGGTTAACGTGCGTTTTCTTGAGATACGGACCGCCCGGTTTTCGCTTCTGCTTCTCGCCGTTTTTCTTGCGGTTGATGCGGTCTGGCTGGCTGTTTCGCCGCTCTACCTCGAACGGACGAGCACCCTGGATCTGCTGAAGGGCGGATTGGCGATCCTGGCCTGTGTTGCACTGCTCAAGGCCATCGAATGGCGGCTGAAGGATGATGACAGCCAGGTGGCAGGCTGGCTGCGCTATGTCAGCCAGGGGACATTGCGGCTCGCACCGGCCGTGGCCGTCATGCTGTATCTTGCTTCGTCACTCGTTGCGCTCTCCTATCTGGCAGCCTCCACGGCGTTTCCGTTTCAGGATGCGAAGTTTGTCGCGATGGATGAAGCACTCGGCTTCGACTGGCTGGGCTGGTTGGCGGTGATCAACAGTCATGTCTACATTGCGAAGACCCTTTCATTCGCCTATTTCACGCAGCTCGTGGTTGTCCAGGCTGTGCTGGTGTTGTTGGCTTTCACCAACCAGATCGAAGAAATGTGGGCCTTTGTCGTGCAGTTCGCGTTGGCGGCGGTTGGGGCCATCTTGATCTCGATGGTGATCCCGGCAATCGGTGCGACTGAATTTCATGCCACAAGCTCGGCATTGCTGAGTAATCTCGACCCTCTGGCCGGGCGCTATCACCTCGAAACCTTTCTGGGGCTCAGAAGTGGCCAGGTGAACGCCATTGATTTCGAACATGCCAAGGGGCTGGTGACGTTCCCGTCATTTCACACGGCGATGGCCATATTGACCACCTACGCAGTTCGAAAAATCCGCTGGGCATTCTGGCCAATGGCGGTACTCAATGCACTTATCATCGTGTCGACGTTGCACGTGGGCGGACACTATTTCGTAGATCTGCTGGGAGGTGGCGTATTGATGCTTGCCGTCATCTGGCTGGTCCGGCGGATTGAAGTCCGCAAGGCTCCTGCACATTCCATTCAGCCGGCCCTTGCCTGATCGTGGGTGCATTGGCGGGAAACCGCTGTCTATTTCCTGGTCTGCGTCTGTTCGACAGCGTTTGGATCGTGACGGTCGCCAGCGAGGTCGCGGGGGCGCAGCAGGGCAAAGACGACGAGGGCCAGGGCCATCAAGGCTGCAATGGCTCCGAAGGCGAGGGTCCAGCCTGCGCGCGACATGCCGCCTGATGCATCGAGGACCATGCCGACCATGAGCGGGCCGACGAAGCCGCCGACGTAGCCCAGCATGGAGTGGACCGCGAGTGTCGCGCCGCGCCGTGCCGGGTCGGCTGTACCTGCGGCGCCTGCGGTCAGTGACGAGGAATCCAGCCAGACAACGGCGCCGTAGACCATCAAGATGGCGACAGCCAGCCAATAGGACAGCGTTCCGAACCAGCCGAGCGCAAGCGCCACGCAAATCGAAGCCAGCATCGCCAGCATTACGAGACGGCGGCGGCCCATGCGGATCGCCATTTCGTTGCCGCTGACGCTGGCGAACGTGCCGAGCAGCCCCAAGGCCGTGACGACCACGGTTGGTGACAGGATGCTGATGCCGGCTCCGGTCGATGTCGCGACATAGCCGAGGAAGGCGACGCCCCAACCTCTCAGTGCGTTCATTTCCAGGGTGTGGATGCAGTAGGCCGCGGCATAGGCCATGGCCGAGCGGTTGCGGAAGACCGGCAGGAAGCTGAAGAGCCCCCCGCCGTCGGCCGGTTTCGCCGCTGGCACCGTTCGCGCTGGAACCCATATGGCGACAATCATCCAGGCTATGGCCGCTGTGCCCGCTGCAACGCCGAAGGTCCAACGCCAGCCGAGATGGTCGGCGATCAGGGATGCGGTGACGAAACTCAGCGATCCGGAGATGCCAATGGAGGCCGCGTGGCCAGCGGTTGCGCGCGACATCATGCGGGCATCGACGATGTCTGCGAGAAGTTTCAAACCCGTCATGTAGGTGCCTGCCCACCCGAAACCGGCGAGCGCGCGGGCCACGAAGGCTGACCAGAAACCGTCGGCAAAAAGTGCGAAAGAGGCATGACCGATGACGGTTGCGGCGACGCCAATGAGATAGATGCGCTTTGGATCAATGCGGTCGGTCAGGGTGACGAGCACGGGTACCGACACCATGTAGGCCGCGTAGAATGCTGACGTGATCCAGCCGGCCTCGCTGTTGGTCAGGTTCCAGCGTTCCATCATGCCGGGGAGCAGGGCAGGCCAGAAAAAGGCGCCAAGCTGGACGAAAACCTGGGCCGTGCAGACCAATATCACGAGGCGGCCGGTGGGCGTCTGCCACCACGTGCTGCTTGTGTTGACCACGTTCCAACCGCCTCCTCTGCCTGTGCTTTTCTGAGTGTCCTGAAAAGCGAGTGTGTGCCGCGTTGCGTGTCGTTGCCAGGAGGGGGCGTGGATGCGGCTCGGATCGGGAAATTCGCCATGGGGTGCAGCCCAATGACGGCGAGTTTCCCGATCAACGTGCTAGTGTCCTCCTCCTTCGCCGGTCAGGACCAGGATCTTGATCGGCGCCAGGAGTGTGTGAATGCGGAGCAGGATGGCGTGAATCAGCGCGACGGTATCGACGACGTGCAAATAGGCCCAGTGGGCGATGCCGAGGTTCGGATCATCCAGCTTGTCGTGATTGTTCGTGTAGGCGTTGACCAGGCAACTGCTGCCCGGAAGCACGTTGTTCAATCCGCCGCTGTAGAGAGGCTCCAGAAAAACCGTGTTTGATCCGGGTTTGGCGAGCTGGGCAGTGTCGACCAGGCTATCGCTGGCGCGAAACTGGCCATTGGCGATGTAGTTCTGCACGCGGGTGACAACCAACGGAATGATGGTCCATGGCTTGGAGCTACATGAAGCTTCGGCAACCATGCCTGCCTTCAGCACCTGACCTTCGATCTGCGGGAAGCCCGCGACAATGGTATGAGTGCCCGCGCCAGTTGGAATGAGGACGCCAGCAGGACGTGCCAGGCGGTTGAGATAGTCGCCCACGCGCACGGCAAACTGCTCGACGCGGCCATCGACTCCGGCACGGATCGTCATCTTTGCCAGCCGAACCTTCGCGCGTTCCAATTCAGACTCTGCGGTTCTCCTTTGCGCAGGCAGAAGCTCCGTGACGCGGGCCTGGGCGCTCTCACGCGAGGCCTTGGCTGCGGCCAACGTGCCCTGCTTGGCTTCAACGTCCCGCTTGATGCGATCGAGTTCACGCTAGGAGACAACGCCTGCGTTGCGTGTCACAAGCTCACACTTGGTATCGAGTTCCTCTTGGGCGTTTTTCAGCGATGCCGTCGCCAGTTCTATCTGCCCGTAGGCAGTGGCGACATCCGCCTTGGCAACGATCAGGTTCGCTTCGATTTCCTTGATTTTCCTTTGGGCAATATCAACGGCGGTCTGTTCCTGCGCACCGTCCAGGACGATGATGACATCACCCTTCTTGACTTCACCGCTGATGGGCACGTTGACCTTTGCCACGCGGCCATTGATTTCCGGTACAATCGGAATGGTGCGGAAAACCGCGATCGCCTGCTTCGCTCCGGGGTGATTGAAAAAGACGACCGTGATCAGCGCGATCGTCAACATCAGGCAGCCGGTGATACCGTAACGCAGTTCGTACCAGACCGAATAGAACGTGATCTCGTGGCCAAACCGTTTTCCCTGGCCATAGCGGCGGTAAAGGTAATCAGGAAAAACCGTCAGCAGGGAACAGAGGAAGAGTTCAACCATCGGTCAGCCTGCCTTCTGGTTGGTGGGTTGGGCTTGTACGGGCTGCGGTACGGTGGCGGCGCGGCTGGTTCGGCAGGTGTCGCCACCGTGGTGGTCTGGGTTGCTTTCGTGATAACGGAAAGCGAGTTCGCCATCCTGTAGAATGGTGCAACGATCTTCGAGATCTTGAACTCCGGTATCGACATGTATGCGAGCAACAACGCGGCGATCCAGAAGATGTGCTCGTTCGTCACGAGCGAGATCAGCACGAGAACCGCGACAATTTCGTATTGCAGGCGATTGTGCACCATGCGCTCCGGCAGCGAATGCAGCCACCAGAACACGACGCCGATGGCGAGTATGCTCGCAACGAGAAAGATGCCGCTGGCCATCAGCAACATGTCGGCCTTTCCCGGCGCAGTGATAAACGCGGGAATATGGTGAGGCGCGGCTGGATTTATGCTCTGCATGGCCAGCATGGATCCTGCGTGATTGTAGCGAAGGATCAAAAACCCGGGCTGTCTTATGCTACCAAATCACGTGCAACGCAATTTGCGTTTTCGAGGTGCAGCGCTCGGTTGAGATGAACGCAACTTAGGTGAACACCTGCAGGATCGAATCCAGTTCGGCTAGATGGATCGTCGATGTAATCACGCAGAAGTTTGCGTAGCTACACCGACGATCCGTGCAGCTCATTATCCGGCCTTCACCAGTTCGACGATCGCATCACCAAGCTCGGTGCACATCGCCTTGCCGCCCATGTCGCGGGTCCGGATGTCGCTGTCCTTGAAGAGCTTTTCGATCGCCTTGACGATGTCGTCCGCTGCCTGCTTGTGGCCGAGGTGCTCGAGCATCATGGCGCCGGACCAGATCTGGCCGATGGGATTGGAAATGCCCTGGCCGGCGATGTCGGGCGCCGAACCGTGGACCGGTTCGAACATCGACGGGAATTCCTGTTCGGGATTGATGTTGCCACCGGGGGCGATGGCAATGGTGCCGGTCGTGGCGGGGCCAAGGTCAGACAAGATGTCACCGAAGAGGTTGGATCCGACGATCACGTCGAACCAGTGCGGATTGCGCACGAGGTGCGCCGTCAGGATGTCGATGTGGTACTGACTGGTCTTGGCTCTGGGGTATTCCTTCGCAATGGCGGCAAACCGCTCGTCCCAGTAGGGCATGGAAATCGAGATGCCATTGGACTTCGTGGCCGACGCCACTTCGTTGCGCTGACGGGTGGCGGCCAGGTCGAAGGCGTAACGCATGACCCGATCACAGCCGCGGCGCGAAAAGATCGCCTGCTGGACGGCCATTTCGTAGTCGGTGCCCTCGTACATGCGGCCGCCGACGGACGAATATTCGCCTTCGTTGTTCTCGCGCACGACCCAATAGTCGATGTCGCCCGGCTTGCGGCCGGCGAGGGGGCAGGCGACGCCTTCGAACAGACGCACGGGGCGCAGGTTGATGTACTGCTGGAATTCGCGGCGGATCGGGATCAGCAGCCCCCAGAGCGAGACGTGATCGGGAACGCCCGGGAAGCCGACGGCGCCGAGATAGATGGCATCGTGGTTGCGGATGCGGGCGAGGCCATCCTCGGGCATCATTTTGCCCGTCTTCTTGAATACTTCGCAGGACCAGTCGAAGGTATCCCACTCGAACGACAGGTCATACTTTCGGCCAACGGCCTCCAGCACCTTGATCCCTTCCGGGACGACCTCGTTGCCGATGCCATCGCCTGGAATTACTGCGATCTTCAATGCGTTCCGCTTACCGGATTTGGCCTCGGCCATTGGGCTCTCCCGTGAAAACTTGTTGTCGAAGGAGAGAAGTCTCGGGCAGGCGGAAAGTCAAGGCAGGTTCACTTCCCGTATCGGATCGGGTGTTCGCTGAGCGAAGGCGTGTATGCTCGTGATCGAGGGCGGGGCAGGGATGGCGTGGCGAGAGGGGAGCCGAGGGTTGGCTGCCTGACGGCAAAGAGAAGAAAGACCACTCATATGCACATCACTTCAAGATCCGCGGCGGTTGCCATGTTTGCCCTGGCTGTCCTTGCCTTTTTGGCCGTTCCCCAGGTCGGGGCGGGAAGCCAGCCGGAGGCGGGGTACCGTGTCCACATGAAGGCCGGGACATTCGAGGATGTTCGCGACGATCTTCACAATGCCGTACTTGATCGCGGCTTCGTGATTGATTTCGTTGGTCATTTCAACGATATGCTCGGGCGTACCGCCAATGTCGCCGGGCAGGACGGTGGTGCGGCTCCGTCCTCGCCGTATGTGCACGCGGAGTATTTTCATTTCTGTCCGGCGAAGCTGACCCACGAGGCTGTCGGCGCTTCGCCACGAGCGATTGCCAATTGTCCGCTGACGATGTTCATCTATGAACTGGCGGCCAAGCCAGGACAGATCACGGTCGGTTATCGTCTGCCTGTGGCGACGCCCAATCCGGCCTTGCAGGCCGTTGATGCCAAGCTTGGCAAGCTGCTCGAGGATATCGCGGCAGACGCAACGAAGTAGTTCGGCGCTGGTGCTGCCTGCACTGGCGCCGGAGATCGACACGCATCTTGTGCGGTCATGTCAGCACGGCTAGCTTCAAGTGGCGGGATGCAACGAGGAATAACGTTCCCGGCTCTGCGCTTGCACGGGCGCGTCCGTGGATTTAAGACCGATTTGCAACATCGCAAGAAGTTGGTGCGCAAAAGGAAAAAGCTATGGCCGGTCCGTTGACCCACATTCGTG
>JBKDZY010000745.1:0-8022 GCA_047971765.1 Hyphomicrobiaceae bacterium
TGAGCGTCGAATGGCGAACCGGAACCTCCGCCTCGTGGGCCAGCCGCTCGATCTGGCGGATGATGTCTGCTGCCGCTGATCTGATCCGCCGTTGCATCAGGTCTCGGGACAATGGGCCCGATTGCCGCCCGCTCAGAAGAATTTCACGGGCAAGCGGTACCTCCGCCATGTCCAGCAGTTTCGTGTCCTCGATCACCACGCTCTCGATCTCGGACCTGAAGGCGCGCGCCACCATCACGGCGGCAGCCAGGGCGACCGGGCTGGCGTTTCCGTATTTCAGATGCAGTACGACACGGTTGCGGCTCTGGCCGGCGCCGTCATCGTTTCCGCTCATGAACTGGCCCTTCCGTTTTCGCCTCCGCCTTGGCGGCTGGAGAATGCGCGCCCCCGCTCGGCAAACGAACGCAACTTGTCTTCGACCAGCCGGTTGATCGTTCCCGCCGGATAGCGGCCCTCCGGCGAGCGCTCCCCGGCCTTGACGCCGGTCAGGATCTCGATGCCCTCGTTGATGTGGCTGACCGCGTGCACGGCGAATTTCCCGTCGCGCACCGCATCGACGATATCCTGGCGCAGCATCAGGTGCTGTACGTTGGATTGCGGAATGAGGACGCCTTGGTCTCCGGTCAGGCCCCGGCTGCGGCACACATCGAAGAAACCTTCGATCTTCTCGTTCACGCCGCCGATCGCCTGCACCTCGCCCCATTGGTTGACGGAGCCGGTCACCGCATAGGACTGCTTGATCGGCACGCCCGACAGCGCGGACAGGAGCGCATAGAGTTCCGTCGACGAGGCACTGTCGCCATCCACGCCGCCGTAGGACTGCTCGAAAACGAGTGTTGCCGCCATCGCCAGCGGCACGTCCTGCGCGAACGTTCCGGCGATGTAGCCCCAGAGGATCATGACGCCTTTCGAGTGCAGCGCGCCACCGAGCTTGGCTTCGCGCTCGATGTCCACCACCCGTCCCTGCCCCATGCGGACCCGCGCCGTGATGCGGCTGGGCCGGCCGAACGCGAGATTGCCAAGCTGCAGGACCGCAAGACCATTGATCTGGCCGACCTTGCTCCCGTCGGTATCGACAAGCACCACGTTCCGGTCGATCACTTCCAGCGACTTGTCGCGCATGCGGTCCGACCGCTGGATGCTTTCCTCGATGGCGCGATCGACGGCCTCGCGCGAGATCACGTCGCTGTCGAGTTCGCTCGCCCAGAAATCGGCCTCCCGGACAATGTCGGCAATGCGTCCGATCTCGATGGTGAGCTTCTCGCGGTCGTTCGCAAGCCGCGCACCTTCCTCGATCAGCCGGGCAATGCCGCCCGCCGCAACGGGTTTCAAGGCGTGCTCGTCCGCGATGGAGGCGATCAGGCGCGCATAGGCCTGGTCGTTCTCGCTCGAACGCGCGATGGAATCGTCGAAATCCGCCTGGACCTTGAACAGCCCGGGGAAGTCGGGATCGGCCTGGCTGAGAAGATAGTAGAGTTCCCGGTCGCCGAGCAGCACCACTTTCACGTTCAGCGGAATGGGCTCGGGGTCCAGCGTCTGGGTGGACATGAGGCCGGACATCTCGGACGGGGATTCGATCTTGACCTCTTGTGCCTTCAGTGCCCGCTTCAGGGCCTCCCACGCATAGGGTGACAGCAGCAGCTTGCGGGCATCGACAAGCAGATAGCCGCCATTCGCCTGATGCAGCGCTCCGGGCTTGATGAGCAGGAAGTCCGTCACCAGCGCGCCCATTTGCGCAATGTGCTCCACCCGGCCGATGACATTGCCGAAGGTCGGATTGAGCTCTTCATAGATGGGAGCACCTTTGCTCGTGCTTTCGCCATCGCCGACCATCACGTTGACCATGTAGCGGCGGAAGCGCGGGTCGCGCGCGGTGTCGGCCGGCTGCTTGACGATTTCGCTTTCATCCCCCGCACTGGCGAGGAACAGGCCCACATTGCGCACCAGATCCTTGCCGGCAGCCTCCAGATAGGCCTGCACGGCTGCGTCATCGGCAAAGGCTGCGGAGATGTCGTCCAGGGCCTCATGCACCGCGGCAGAGGCCACCTCGGCATTGAGCTCCGCCAGCTTGTTGCGCCGGTCCTTTTCGCTCTTCGGCATCTTCTCGAGGATGGCTTCCAGCTCTTTCTGCAGTGCCTCGATCCTGCCCTCCACCTCCTTGCGCATGGAGTCCGGCAGCGTATTGAAGACCTCCGGCTTGACGATCTTGCCCTCATGCGTCGGCGCCATGACGAAACCGGTCGGCGTCCGCACGATGGCGATGTTCTGCTCCTGTGCCTTCTTGCTGAGCTCCTCGAACGAATCCTCCTGCCCCGACCGGAATTCCTGGTCGATGGACCGCCGCCGCGCCTGGTAGTCGTCACCTTCGAAAATGGTGGGCAGCGCATTTCTCAGTTCGTCGATGACGGCAATCATGCCGCGCGCGAAGGGACGCGCCCGGCCCGGTGCTAGCTTGATGGCGCGCGGCCGGTTCGGATCCTCGAAATTGTTGACATAGACCCAGTCGGACGGGCGCTCTCCCTGATGCGCCTTGCGCTCCAGATACTGCTTGACGGCCGTGCGCTTGCCGGATGCGGGCGGGCCCAGGACGAAAATATTGAAATCATGGGCCTTCATGTCGGCGCCGAATTGGATGGCCTTCACCGCGCGCTCCTGCCCGATGAGCCCTGTGATCGGTTCGAGCTCCGCCGTTGTCTTGAAACCGAGTGTATTGGGATCGACGGTCCGGCGCAGTTCGCTGACGGCCAGCGATTGCGGCTTCGGCGCGCTCGTGGTCACTTCGGATTCGACTGGTTTCGAGGCAGGTTGTTGATTGCGCTTGAAAAACATCTGCTCTTTCTCATCTCCTGCTTTCGGCCGCAGCGCCCGGGGACTTTGGATCAGAACGGCTCGAATGTTTGGCGTCAATCCCCAAATACGCTACGTCTGGACATGACCGACGAGCGCCATCACTGGCGCGCGCCAGAATCTCGCGGGCCGGTGGCGCTCGTGGAACGGCAAGGTGTCATGCCGGTGCCATGAAACAGTAAAGGATGGCAACGTTGTGAAGCCAGGGGAGACGGTCAACAATCCGCTGCACGACGGGCGCCAGTCCGAACGTGCGCGCGACATTGCCCGCGGGGCGACCCGGCTGCTGGCCCGCCAGGGCTACCGGAGCATCCCGGAGCTGACCCTGGTGTCCGGCCGCAGGGCCGATCTCGTGTGCGTTGGCGAGAAGGGCGAGATCTGGATTGTCGAGATCAAGTCGTCGCTCGAGGATTTCAGGGCCGACAACAAGTGGCCCGACTATCTCGAATGGTGCGATCGGTTCTTCTTCGCCGTGGCCGCCGACTTTCCGGCACACCTCATCCCTGACGAGACCGGTCTGATCCTGGCCGATCGATACGATGGCGAGTTGGTGCAGATGCCCGCCGAAGATCGCCTTCCCGCCGCGCGGCGGCGATCCCTCCTGCTCCGTTTCGCCCGGCTCGCGGCGGGTCGCCTGATGACGGTCGCGGATCCCGAAGCCGCCTACGAACCCTTGCACTGGAGCTGAAGGCACTGACAAGTGGCTGGCACGTAGTGTATTGAGAGCATCGTTTGGCCGCCGCCTGCCGGCGCCATCTTCAAATGGGTACGAGGAGGGGCATCGCGTGTCTCGAACAGGACCAGAAGTCATTTCGACTCTTGCAGAGATGCGCAGCCGTGTCGCGGCCTGGCGTCGCGATGGCGAGCAGGTCGCGCTTGTGCCGACAATGGGAGCCCTGCACGAGGGGCATTTGTCGCTCGTGCGCCTCGGCCGCGCGCGCGCGCGCCGGACGGTGACGTCAATCTTCGTCAATCCGACGCAGTTCGCGCCGAACGAGGATTTCGCGAAATATCCACGGACCTTCGAGGATGATTGCCGCAAGCTGGCGGACGTCGAATGTGATGTGGTCTGGGCGCCAACGCCCGACGTCATGTATCCGGAAGGTTTTGCCACCAGCATCACGCCAAGAGGGGCCGCCGAGGGGCTCGAAAGCGATTTCCGACCGCACTTCTTTGGCGGTGTTGCCACCGTCTGCTGCAAACTGTTCACCCAGGTCGGCACGGACTACGCGATTTTCGGCGAGAAGGACTATCAGCAACTCTGCGTCGTTCGCCAGATGGCGCGCGATCTGAACCTGCCGCTCGAGATCGTCGGCGGGCCTACGGTGCGCGAGGAGGATGGCCTCGCCATGTCGTCCCGCAACCGCTATCTCAGTGCGGATGAACGTGGCCGTGCCGTCGCCATACACGACGTCATCCGGGAAGTGGCGGAAGCAGCCCGCGTCGGACGGCATGAGGCGGCCATGGCGGATGGCCGCGACACACTGGCCAAGGCCGGCTTCGGCAAGGTGGACTACATCGAGGTCCGCGATGCTGACACGTTGAAGGCGTGGTCCCCGGAAAGCAAACGGCCGGGCCGGGTTCTGGCAGCCGCATGGCTTGGTGAGACCCGCCTGATCGACAACGTTGCGGTTCGATTGCGGTAAGGCAGGACGCCTGCCGCACGCCGGTAGTGTGAGAGCATGGCCGCGCAACGGCGATATTCGGTCTCACTCGGTCGAGGCCGGTGGTGCCTCTCGCGTGTGCGATTGCAGGCAAAGCGCAAGGCCGGCCATCATGTCCCAGCCTGAGGTGTCCGGGAGTTCGGCGCAGGCATGCAGCGCATGGGTGATGGCGCGCGTGTCGGCGTCGAGAATGCTATTCAGCAGGAGATGCACCGGCACCGGCGTCATGCCGTCGGCTGCCGCCGAAAGCGTCATGGCCGATGGGGCAGTGGTCAGGTCGCCAAGTTCCGGCTCAAGCGTCTGCCAGAGCGCGTCGCGCAGCCGGCGACGGCCGGTGGCCGTCAGCCCCAGCATGACGCCGGCAAGAAGACAGTCTCCGGATGGCATGAAGCCTGGTCCAAGGCCGATCAACAACGTTGCCGCCCGCGAGAGCAGAGGGCGCATTTCGCGCTTGTCCATGCTCGGAGACAGGGCCACCTGAAGATCGGCCAAGGGCCCTGTTGCGCCCCGGGCGAACAATCCATGAGGGGCGTTGGAGCCTGAGGGCACGATCAGCGGAGAGCGGCCGTCATCCGGCCGCGCCCGGGTGGCCCCCGGATTGAGATGAGCCAGCCCTCCCGCCCGGGCCCCCGCGTCCCCAGCGGGCATTGCGGGGGGCGTCCATGTGGCACCTGCCTGGGTCTCCAGCCGGATCTTGTCCTCGATCGCCAGCGTTTCCCCATCGAGAACGCCCTCGTCCTCGACCATCAGCCCGACTTTCGCCCAGCCACCCTCACAGCGGACTTCGACGTTGATCGGCCCATGCGTCAGACCTGCGCCGCCAAGGCAGACAATCCCCCGCGGACAGGCCACGAAAGTGCGGTCTCTGAACGTCGCAAGAACCTGGCACTCGCCCGGATCGGCAAGGACCTCACGCGCGATCGCACCGGCCCGGATGATTTCGAGGTCCGGAATTGCTCTACCCCTTCGCCTTCTTGATGGCATTTTCCAGCCCACGGTCGCGCGCGGCCTTGAAGGCCTCGGTGACATGGCTCAACTGGTGGGTGTCGAAATGGGCGTGCAGCGCGGTCCGCAAGCCCTGCGCATCGAGCGTCCGGTTGATCGAGCGCTTCACGAGCTTCAGGGCAAACGGTTCGGCCTTGGCAATGTGCGCCGCCATCGCCATCGTTTCCGCCTCGAGGTCTGCGCGCGGCACGACCTTGTTGATCATGCCGATCCGGTAGGCCTCCGCGGCCGGCATCCGGCCCCCCATGAACAGCATCTCCTTGGCTTTCCGCGCGCCCATGACCCAGGGATGGATGAGAACCTCCACAGCCGCCGCGCCCAGTGTGTGGCAGACCGGGTCGGAGAAGAAGGCATCATCGGCGGCAACAATCAGGTCGCACATGTTGGCCACCATGAAACCGCCCGCAATGCAGGCCCCCTGTACCGAGGCGATTGTCGGCTTCGGGCAATCCCAGATCCTCAGGGCATATTCGAGATAGTAGAGTTCCTCGTAGGCCCATCGTTCCTCCACCGAGAAGCCGGCCCGCTGGGCGGCTCCCTGTTTCAGGTCATGGCCAGCCGAGAAGTGGTCCCCGGTCGCGTCGAACACCAGAACCCTGACCTTGGCGTCGGCGGTGGCCGTCTTCACCGCATCATCGAGTTCCGCCAGCAGCTCCTGGCTCTCGGCATTGCGCATCCGGGGCCTGTTGTGGGTCAGGCGCGCAATGCCATTGTCCACGGCGTAGGTGATTTCGGTGTAGGACATGTCTCTGGCAGGCCTCCCTTGGATGCGAACTGTGAACGAGGAACTGTGAACGAGGATATGCCGGGCCGGCCGCCCAGGCGTATGGCCCGTTGGGAGCCATGATCACAGACCGTCACGGTCCTCGGCAAGGGCGCGGTTGTATTCAGCGCCCAGAATGATGATCAGCCCCGAGACCTGGAAGAAGATGAGCGCGGACAACAGTTGCGCCAAACCGGCGTAGAAGATCGAGTAGTCGCGGATGGACAGCCACCAGGAATAGATCCACGCCGCAACGATCCACAACAGCACCGAAAGAATGGTGCCCGGTAGCGCGTCCCACACGCTGCGCCGCCCTGCCGCCAGCCACAGATGCAGCGCCAGAAGCTGCGCCAGCGTCACCGCGACCACCAGGGTGTAACGCGAGGCGGGCGAGAGCAGGCCATGGTTGAGCAGCCAGATGCCGGGCGCCCACTTGTGGGCATCGACCAGCCTTGGTGCCACCACCACGCCCCACGTTATCGCCAGCATGCCTGCCGCCGTCGTGAAGACGAAGAACAGGGATTGCATGTAGCAGCGGAAGATCGAACGGCCTTCCTTGATGCCATAGGCGACATTGAGGGCGGCCCTGAGGCTCTCGATGGCGCTGGTGGCGAAGAACAAGGCCACCGCGGCGCCGATCGTGACCAGGCCGTACTGGGTCCGTCCCATGACCTTCTCGATTTCCGGCGCGAGCGCGTGGGCGACGTTCGCGGGCGCCAGTTCGAACAGCCGGATCACCGATTGTGCCGCCAGTTCCCGGCCACCGATCGTTCCGGCAAGCGCGCCAAGGAAGATGCAGAACGGGAACAGCGACATCAGGAACGAATAGGCGACAGCGTTGGCCATCGAGAAGCCGCCATCGTCAATCAGCCGCTTGATGGCCCGGAAGATCGCGCCCAGCCGTCTCTTCATTGCAATCCCCCGTCTCCGTCCCCAGTGTCCGGGCTCCCGGTTGCCCCCGCAAGTCCGGAAGCCCTGCGCGTTGCAATAGCCGCTCGGCTCATCCGAGGCCACCCCCCCCGAAACCGCCCGTGCGTGACGTTCGGCGACTGGGGCCGTCATAATGCGGAATCATGCTCGAAATCTCGGGTCTCAGGGTCGCGGTTGCACTTGCTCCGCCGCCTGTCCTATGAGTGGATGGCCATAATCATCCGAGGAGATCACCAATGGGCATTACCCGTCACGAGGCCAAGGGCATTCTGTCGAAGGTCGTAGAAGCCAACGGCTTCGTCTTCACGGCCGGTGTGACGCCGGACAACGTCAACCAGGACGCAACCGCCCAGACCCGTGACGTCTTGAAGGAGATCGACAGGCTTCTGGCGCTGGCCGGTACCGACAAGTCCAAGGTCGTGTCGGCCACCATCTGGGTTCCCGATATCCGCCTGCGTGACAAGATGAACGTCGCCTGGAACGAGTGGACCGGCGGTCAGAACCTTCCGGGCCGCGCCTGCATCGAGGCCAAGCTGGCTGATCCGGCCATCCTGGTCGAGATCGCGGTGATCGCAGCGAAATAGCCGGTAGAACTGGCAGAAGGAAGAAGTGGTTGCAGCGGGTGCGCTGAAAGGCGTACGCGCTGCATCTCGTCCAACGGTCCGGCCGCCCCGACCCGGCACCAACTGACGCAACATCGAGCCATGAAAGGCGGCCCCGCCAGATGAGCAAGGATCGTCCCAGCATCGGTACCCGCGCAGACTATCGCCATTTTCTTGGCCTCCAGACCCGCTGGATGGACAACGATGTCTA
>JBKDZY010000746.1:0-4708 GCA_047971765.1 Hyphomicrobiaceae bacterium
CCCGCGCCCTGAATCACTTGGGTATGCGGACTGCTTCATGGGCGAGTTCAAGGCGGTCCTGGATTTCAAGCCCGGACTTTTCGGGCCAAGCCAGGTGATGTTCCGCAACGAGAACGAAGATTATCCCGACCATGTCGACTTGAATGCCTACTACCGCAAGCACATTTTCCCGGCCAAGGCCAGGGTCGACCTGGCCTACTATTCCTCGCGCACAACACTCGGCGACTTGAAGTGGCTTCTGCACAGTATCGCCGCCACGCTCAACCTCGTGAACCCGGCACCTGCTGCACTTGAGAACCAGCCTATGGTGAATGTGACGACCGCAAAAGGGACGCCGAAGAACAGGCAATCGGTAAAGGCATTGGGCACAGAAACGAGAATTGACGAAATCTGATGGGGCGAGCGGTGCCAGCGGGGAAATTGCACAGCCACGTTGCATACTTTGTGGTGGCGTTGGCCGTGTTGAACATTGGTGGAATGATCACCGCGCTCACCGAGACGACGGCACATCGTCATGAGGAAGAGTCATCGGTCCTGTTCTTCATGTTGGCAGGCCCGGCCTCGCTGTTCCTGTTTTTGACTTGCGCCCGCGTCTCCCTGCTCCGCGGGGTCTATCGAAACTTCCTGCTGTTCCAGGTTGTCTTCCTGGGGACCGCAATAGCGACATCGCTGCTGCACAACGATTTTACCGAGACACATTTTGTGGTCACGGTCGTCTACCTGTTCCAGTTCGTACTCGTAAGCGGTGTGTATTTCTGGGCCTGCGCCCTGTCGGACGACGAGTTCGAAAGGAGCTTGCGTTGGGGCAAGAGCGTGTTTCTGGTCGGGGTTGCCAGCATCATCCTGTCTCCACTGATGCCCTATTATGCCAATGCAGAACGCGCAGGCGGCTTCTATATCGATCAGAACCATGCCGCGACGGTATCGCTCCTCGCCCTGGTCCTGATAGCCAACTATCCGGCACGGTCCAGAGGCGTTACGGCTCTCCAGGCCCAGGCCTGCGTGATTGCGTTGCTGATGACGCTGTCAAGGACAGGCATGTCGACGCTGGTCCTGCTGTTCGCCTTGTTCATTGCCGCCGCCGGATCGTTCAGGTTGAAGGTTGCAATGACCGCGTCTG
This sequence comes from Hyphomicrobiaceae bacterium, assembly GCA_047971765.1. Classification (GTDB taxonomy): domain Bacteria; phylum Pseudomonadota; class Alphaproteobacteria; order Rhizobiales; family Hyphomicrobiaceae. Next base: position 1,121 of record JBKDZY010000746.1, read on the forward strand.
CCGTGGCCCTGGTGATCGTCGGATGGATCTTGATCGATCATCAGGTCATCGACTTGACCTATGAGCAGAAGCAGAGGCTGGTCGATGTTGCCCACCTCGCCGAAGGAGAAACACGGCAGAAGACCTACGATCAGAGGGACATCCTGTTCGATATCGGCCTGTCGAGGATCAAGGACCATTTCCCGTTCGGGCAGGGCATAGGGGAATACAACTCCCTCGAGTACGGCGTGCGGAACCGATACACCGGAATGTGGCTCGGCGTTCACAACACCTACTACCTGGTTCTGGGAGAAGGGGGGCTGTGGTCGATACTTCTGTTTCTCGCCTTTTGGTTCGATCTGCTCGGACGCAGCGTCGTTCAATCGTCCTACCGATATTTTACGGCAGGCTCCACCATCATTGTCATGATCGTGATGATGACGACGCATTCCGTTCTCAATGACAAGGTTGTTGCAATCACCATTGCATTTCTGCTGGCGGCAGCGGCGAGAGTGTCCCGCGTGCGCGGCCCCGGTCTGGAGCGCCACCCTCGATCGGTTCTTGCGGCAGGGGAAAGCTGATGGGCGTCCGGTCGATGATCAGTGCGGTGTGGAGAAACCGCGAGCTTCGCGAACAATGTCTCGTGTTCGCCTCCCAGTTCACCTTGAACCTGTCCCTGGTTGTCATCCTTCTGGTCGCATCGCTTGTTCTTGTGCCGGCGGAATTCGCGCGGCTATCTCTCGTGAACGGCTACATCATGATCGGCGCGATGCTGCTCGATGTCGGGCTCAACGGCGCGTCGTTGAAGCTGTCGGTCGAGACGGGACAGCGCGCGTTCGTGCTGCTGAACCAGGCTGTGAAGGCCGCGGTCTTCGTGGTGTCGCTGTTGCTTCTGGTGGTCGCCGGTGCGCTTGGCCATGGATCAGCAGAGGTCATCGTTGTGGCTTGTGCCGCCGGCCTTGCGTTCTGGTACGCGACGCGGACTGTCGAGCAGTTCGACCGGTTGTTCGTGCGGTATGCAAAAATCAACCTCGCACTCGGGGCGAGCCGGCTTCTGGTTGGTGGAACACTCATCGCCAGCAGGAGCTGGTGGATGATTGCCGCGGGCGTGCATGTCGTGGCGCTTCTGCCCATATGTGCTAAGACACTTGTTGTGCTGATGCGTGACAGGCGTGAGGTCTGGCGGGCCTGTCACGGCGGCGGAGCACGGGTTCTGCTTCGACTGGCGCCGGCATTCTTTTTCTGCGCGGCCTTCTACTCTGCTATTCCGGTGATTACCCAAACCGCGATCGCGCAAACGGGAGACGCCATGGCAACCGGCGCGTTCGGCATCGTCCTGCTTGTTGTTGGGCCGGTCACGCTGCTCACAAGCACCCTGCGCATCTATCTTCAGCCCCAGATCATCGCAACAAGTATTCAGGACGTTGATGTGTTCGGCCTTGGGGCGGGATCACTCCATCTCATGGTGGTGGTCTACGCATCCATGCTCTTGCTTGGCATCGTGCCCGCCAGCATGTTGGTCGAATGGGCCTATCATCTGCGCTACCCGGGTGTCGGAACAATGGTGCTGATATACGGAGGCGCAACCTGCATCGTCGAGGCGATTGGCTTCTACAATGTGAGGGTCATGCGCAGGGATTTCGTAAGGGTCGGATTGTGGGTGAATGTCTTGCGGGCCGGGGCCTGTGCCCTGCCCTTTCTGTATCACCTTTCACCCCTGCACATCGCCACCTGGAGTGCGGTTGTCCTGGTGGTCGGGGAACTGGCGCTGTTGTGGTTGTTGACGGCGGTAGACAACAACACAAGGCACTATGCGGACGGGTAGTCGTTCATGGGCACGCTGGACATCGGATCAATCATGACCCTGAAAGCCCGCCAGGCGCTCGTGATGGCGGTCGCCTGGGTCGCGGTGGTGTTGTCATGCCTGGGCGCAAACGCGTCTTGCGCGATCGCAGAGCCCACGCCCCCTGCTATTGCCGCCATCTGGGCCAATACGGGGGAGGACAAGGTCACGCGCCATGATCTTCGGGCCGGCACCGGCAGGCGGGTGGTCAATTCAGTCTGGGATGGCACGACAATCAAGCTGTTTGGCGCCCGCAACGAGGTGGTGTCGTTCAACCTGCTGCTGGAGACGGGCAGGCGGGATGCGCCCGATGTGAGCGTCAAGTTTGACGAACTACACTCGGTTGGCGGTGGCGTCATTCAGACCAGACACGCGACACGGGACGATTTGTGGAAGTTTAACGGACGGAATATCGAGCTTTTCTATGTTCGGTATCTGCCGATCAAGGGCATATCGACACTGACATTCAATTACTGGGTCGAGAGCGACAGCGAGTTGAACCTGCCCACTCCGCTACGGCGCCCTCACTCGGCTGATGGCAAGGGAGCAGGAGGCTGGCGCGATCGGCCCGGCGCGGGTGCCTTCTATCCGGATATCGCTGTGCCGTTGGAACTCCACACGCCATTTCGGATGCCGCCCCTCGTCAGCCAGTCCATCTGGGGGGACATCTTCATCCCGAAGAACACGCCGCCTGGCCATTACAGCGGCACGATCCAGGTGTTCGAGGGAAGGACGCTCACGAGGTCCATACCGCTCGAGCTGACCGTGGGCAGCTTCACGCTTCCCGATATTCCGACCGCGCGCACCATGCTGTACGTCAATCCGGAGGAGATCAATCGGCGGTACTTCGGCAGGGAGCACTTGATCGAGCCAGCGCAGATCATCAGATCGCGCGCACGCGTTGACCTGTATTTCCAGTTGGCGCACCGGCACAAGATTTCCCTCATTACCCCGTACATGCCCATGAGGGAGACGCGCGCCGCGTGGGCCGATCTCTTGACCGGGAGGTTGTTCACGCCCGGGCGCGGCTACGACGGCGTCGGGATTGGAGTCGGCAACAATGTGTTCTCGCTCGGCACATATACGACGTGGCCGTGGACCAGGGCAGACGAGCAGAGGTTCATGATTGAGGCCGGCAACTGGATGAGGATGTTCGCCAGCGTGCCCATTGCCACGCCAACCACCTTCCTCCTCTACCTGCTTGACGAGTCCAGGAACTATGAAACGATCCAGAAATGGTCATCCTGGCTCGCCGTTGCGCACGATCCGGGAAAACGCCTGTTGTCCTTCGCCACCATCCCGCTGCCGGCCGCACGGAAACGAACGCCTGCACTGATGATACCGGCAAGCACGCCGGACTTGACCATGCAGAGCCCGGCAACTGGCATGGGGCCGCAATCCTGGCAGGACGCCTTGCGCTTCTTCCAGAAGCGTCCGGGTGGAAAAGTCTTCCTGTATAATGGCTCCCGCCCTCTGTCAGGCACATTCGCCATCGAGGACGACGGCATTGCACCGCGCGAAATTTCATGGAGCCAGTACAAGTTCAACATATCACGGTGGTTCTATTGGGAGGGCACGTACTACGCCAATTCCCAGTACGGCGCCGGGGATACGAATGTCTTTCAGTCGGCCCATACCTACGGGAAGCGCGAGCGGGTCGACCCCGTATTCGGGGAAACCGGCGACAACTACGACAACGGCAACGGAGTCCTGTTCTATCCCGGCACTGATCGCATCTATGCCGCCGAAAGCTATGACCAGCCGGA
>JBKDZY010000747.1:0-3687 GCA_047971765.1 Hyphomicrobiaceae bacterium
TGCTGCCGGCCCGCTTCTTTTCGATGAAGGGCGATGGGTTGAAGCTCGATGACCGTGACGTCAAACTCGGGCTCAATGTCTGGTCGGATCAGGCCCAGAGGACGCACAACAGCTACAAGAGCCAGTTCGAACTGCCGGTCCTCTTCTATGCGGTGTCAGCGTTCTCGATGTTGGCGGGGACGGCGGACCAAACCATGGTGGCGCTGGCCTGGGTGTTCGTTGGCTTGCGGATCGCGCATGCGATCATCCACAACGGGCCCAACAATGTCATGATCCGGGGTCCAGTGTTCGGTCTCGGCGTGTTGGTGGTGAGCATCATGTGGGTGCGCCTGTTCCTGCACGTCCTCTAATCCAAGCCTGAAAGATACTCTCCCATGCGCCCAAGCGCCCGCATTTCTGCTGCCATCGAAGTTCTCGCCGAGGTCATGGAACGGCACCGGCCGGTTTCGCTGGCGCTGGCGGACTGGGGCAAGGCCCATCGCTTTGCCGGGTCCGGCGACCGGGCGGCGATCGGCAACCTCGTCTACGATGCCTTGCGGCGGCGGGCCTCACTCGCCCATGCCATGGGAGAGGACAGCGCGCGGGCCCTCGCCATCGGTGCGGCGCCGGGTGCGCTTGCTGCCGAGCCTTCGGCCGTTGCCGAGATGTGCACGGGGGAGGATCATGCGCCTTCGGCCCTGTCTGAGCGCGAGGCTTCGGGGCTGACAGGCGGGCCCGCCGAGCCAGCACCTCCCCATGTCACGGCAGACGTGCCGGAGTGGATCTGGCCGAGCTTTGTTGCGCAGTTTGGTGACCGGGCGGTCAGCGAAGGCCAGGCACTGGCGATGCGTGCCCCGGCGGATATCCGGGTCAATACACTGCGTTCCACACGGGAAAGAGTCGCCAAGGCGCTCGATGCGTTCAAGCCGGTAGAGACGGCGTTTTCGCCATTGGGCCTGAGGATCGCGCCGCCGCGTGGGCCATCGCGAACACCGAACCTGCAGGCTGAAGCCGCGTTCCAGGCCGGCTGGATGGAGGTGCAGGATGAAGGCTCTCAGATCGCAGCGGCATTGACGGGGGCGGGGCCGCGCCTACAGATCCTGGATCTTTGCGCTGGTGGTGGCGGCAAGACCCTGGCGATGTCGGCCGCCATGCATAACACTGGCCAGATCTATGCCTACGACGATGACCGCGAGCGGCTGAAGCCGATCCATCAACGGCTGAAGCGGGCCCAGGCGCGCAACGTCCAGGTGCTGCGGGCGCGGGACCATGCCGGACTGGAAGCACTGGGGGCGCGGTTCGATGTCGTGCTGGTGGATGCGCCGTGCACGGGGACCGGTGTGTGGCGCCGCCGTCCGGAAGCGAAATGGCGGCTCAAGCCGCAGAACCTGGAGAGCCGCCTCGACGAACAGAAAGCGGTGCTCGATGTCGCGGCGGGCCATGTGAAGCCGGGGGGCCGGCTGGTCTATGTCACATGTTCGTTGTTGCCCGAGGAGAACATCTCACAGGTCGAGGCTTTCGTGCAGCGTCACGCGGCGTTTGCCGTCGTGCCCTACGGTGAGGTGTGGGCGGCGGCGCTGGAGAGCGACGTGCCGGCTTCGGCCGACGGGCGGACGGACACCCTGCTGTTGACGCCGGGCTCGCATGGCACCGATGGGTTCTTCATTGCTGTGCTGGAGCGGACGTCCTGAACCCGGGTTTCCAGTAAATTTTTGTTACGAACACCGTTTTGATCAAAAAACGCGTTGCAACGCTCTGCATTGAGACTAAAGGAGTGCCGCCGGGACCAAATGGGGTCCCCGTGCCGTTGGCAAGCGGAGAGCCGGTGCAAGCCACTCATCCGGGCGACGGTACACCGTCGGGAGAAATCTCGTCCATCATGGCGACCTCTGCCAACAAGCCCAAGCGCCCGCGCCGGACGCCAAACAACCGGTCCAGTCTCGGTCCCGTCGCGGATCTCGAATCACATCTTCCTGCAGAGTGGTGGCGCAAACTTTTCAACGCTCTCTATGTGAAGACTGACGGCGACGTGGTCGAGAACCACGAGAACACCCGACGGGACGTCGATTTCATTACATCTGCTGCCGCAATTCAGCCGGCCAGCCATATTCTGGATCTGTGCTGTGGTCAGGGGCGGCATTGCCTGGAACTCGCGCGCCGTGGATTTCGCAATGTCACCGGCGTGGACCGCTCGCGCTATCTCATTCGGCTCGCGAAGAAGCGGGCCCAGTCCGAAGGGCTCGGCGTCACCTTCAAGGAGGGCGATGCACGCAATCCCCGCCTCAACGAGGGCAGCTTCGACTGTGTCGCCATCATGGGCAACTCGTTCGGGTATTTCTCGAACAAGCAGGACGACGAAAAGGTGCTGGCCACGGTGGGCCGCCTGCTGCGACCGTCGGGACAGGTCGTGCTCGACATCACCGATGGCGGCTACATGGCCGACCATTTCGAGCGCCGCTCGTGGGAATGGATCGACGCGCACCATTTCGTCTGCCGTGAGCGTTCGCTCAGCCAGGACCGGGAACGCCTGATCAGCCGGGAAGTGATCGTCAACGACGAAACCGGCGTTCTGGCCGACCAGTTCTATGCGGAGCGGCTCTATACGCAGGACGGCATCACGAAGCTGCTCGAGAAATGCGGCTTTCGCAATGTCCGCCATCATGGCACGGCGCTGGCCGTTTCCGACCGCGACCAGGATCTCGGCATGATGGCGCGGCGGTTGTTGATCACCGCCGACGCCCCCAAGCTTCCGGCGAGCCGCCCGAAAGGCAAGGCACAGGTTGTCGACCTGACCGTGCTGCTGGGCGATCCGAGATTGCCTGATACGGTCAAGCTCAACGGCATGTTCAATCCCGAAGACATGGACACCATCAAGCGTTTGAAGGAGGCGCTGGCGGAGCTGCCAAACTACAAGGTGCGCTATCTCGACAACCACGCGACGTTCGATCGCGACCTTGCCGAGCTGCAGACCGATCTGGTCCTGAACCTTTGTGACGAAGGCTACAACAACGATCCGGCGAAGGAGCTGCATGTTCCTGCCCGACTGGAAACGCTTGGGCTGGCCTACACGGGAGCGGGGCCCGCGGCACTGGCGGCCTGCTACGACAAGGGACTGGTGAGGGCGGTGGCGCAATCGCTGGATGTCCCGGTTCCGCTCGAGACCTACGTGCGCCCGGGCGACCAGGGAGCGACCCTGCCATCGGTGTTTCCGGCGCTGCTGAAACCCAACACGGGCGACAGCTCGCAAGGCATCACCAAGGATGCGGTGGTGCATAACGAGCGGGACCTGATCGGCTATCTGGAGCGCCTGCGCACGGAGTTTCCGCGCCGCAGTGTGCTGGTGCAGGAGTTCCTGACGGGAGCCGAGTATTCCGTGGCCCTGATCGGAAACCCGGATCAGGGGTTGCGCGCGCTGCCGATCCTGGAGGTCGATTTTTCTCGCCTGACGGACGGGTTGCCGCAGATCCTCGGGTACGAATCGAAATGGGAACCGGATAGCCCCTACTGGACGCAAATCCGGTATCAGGAGGCCAGCCTGCCCGATGGCCTTCAGCAGCAGATGATCGAGCATTCAACCCGTCTGTTCGAGCGACTGGGGTGCAGGGACTATGCGCGCTTCGATTTCCGCGCGGATGCGAAGGGAGAGATCAAGCTCCTGGAGGTCAATCCCAATCCGGGTTGGTGCTGGGATGGCAAGATGAACCTGAT
>JBKDZY010000748.1:0-1832 GCA_047971765.1 Hyphomicrobiaceae bacterium
GCCGCATCGCCTCGTGTGCGTCCTCGAGATCGAAGCCGTATTCTCGGCCCCGATGCGTGAAGCGGTTGATGCGCATCAGCTGCTCGGCAAGGATATCGTCCAGAACGACGTTCCGCAGGCGCCCGCCCCGCAGGCGAAGCGTCTCCTCCTGCGAGAGCGGGATGAACCCGAACGCCACGAGCAGCTGTAGTGCCGGGACCTGGGACTGGTGTTTTTCGGCGGAGTTGAAGGTCATTGTCCGGTCACCACGAATTGCTTGAAGTCCGCGACGATCTTTTCCGCCTGCTTCTGGGTGAGACCCCGCCTGCAATACTGCGTGAGGCGCTGAGTATTGCCTGAAACCGCATTCCGCTTGGAGCAGGTCACGTCGAACTTCCCGCCTGCCACCGGCGAGACCAAGTGCGAGAATTCGTAGGTCCCGCACTTGCCGACCTCATTGCCGGCTGCGTCGACGGTCCAATGCCCGGGATAGTCCAGCTTTTCGAGCGCGCGCCGCATCTCGAGGGCGCTGGTGTACCGTTTTGCCGGATCGGGATCGACGGCCTTCAGGATCACGCGCCGAACAGCAGGCGGGATGTGACACCCAAAGTCCTTGGGTGTGATCAGCTTTCCAGCTGCAATCGCCCGCTCGAACTCGGCCTTCCCGATCTGAGACCAGACCGCCCCAAGGTGCTCAAGGTGGATCAGAAGTCTCGCAAGGGTCATTCCTACCTGGAAGATGTCTGAGCTGACGCCGATGTTGCCCGTGGCTGCGACTTCAGGGGCCAAATGCAGCAAGTAGGCATCCGGCGCTGGCACCGGTGCTCCATTCGAGGAGATCCCCGTGATGCCGTAGTCCGAAAGCATTGCTTGCTGTTGCGGCCCAATCAAAATGTTCCCGGGCTTGATATCGTTGTGGAAGAAGCCCCGCGAGTGGAGGTGTTCCAGCCCCTGAAGAATGTCCCGGGCAATCCGCAGAACGGCTCCAAGGGGCAGATAACCGGCTGGATTCGCCAACGACTCGATCGAGCCGTTTGGCTGGTAGTCCATTGCGAGAATGACCACATCAGAGCCTTGAACGTTCACAACGTCGGCCTGATAGACATGGACGAGATTATTGTGGGAAAGAACGTTCCCGATCCGGGCTTCCTTCAGTCTGTGATCAACAGTGAAGCGTGGCTTCAGGATCTTGATGGCAAAGTCCCGGTGAAGGGCACCTTCCCGCGCCAGCCAGACCTCGCCAAATGATCCCTCACCGATCTTGTTCAGCAATTGGTACTTGTAGAGGCTCATGCCAGGCATGAGGGTGACGGGGACAAGCTGGTTCATGGCCGGCGCAGCCCCAACCATGCCGCATTCACCGCGTCGGCCATCTTGTTGTCCCAATACTTGTCGGCCTTTCCGACCCGCGCTTCGGCGTGCTGCTTCGTGTCCTTGCTCGTCACCGGCATGGATGAGTAGATCTTCAGCTCGACCGGGATGCTGCGGTGGGCACAGGCGAGCACGACGGCGGCATCGGCATGGGCAGACTTGCGCTTCGCCTTGGTGTCGCTCTGCGTGTATTCGTTTTGCTTGATCATCACCTTGGCGATGCCCGGGTGGGCATCGAAGATCGCGAGGATTTCGCGGTACAGCCAGTCCAGCCGTTCGGCATCGGCGTCCTCGCCGATAGAAGCAGGAACCGACAGCTTGTTATCGCTGGCGGCGTTCTCCAGAGTGTAGGCACCGCTCGCCTCCGAAACCACCGCGTATCGGGGCGCCTTCGGGTCGCCGCGAAATCCAAGCACCTTCATGCCATTACCTTCTCTGAATTCACGCGCCACTCACCCGTCAGTAGCTTCTGCATGAGGCCG
>JBKDZY010000749.1:0-3294 GCA_047971765.1 Hyphomicrobiaceae bacterium
GCCCTCGGCAAGGCCATCGCAACCCTGATGGGCGACGGGGCATTGCGTGCACGCATGGGCGAGGCCGCCAAGGCACGCGCCAATCGGACATTCACGATGGAAATTTGCGTCTCGCGCTATGAAACCGCTTATCGCGCCCTGCTCTCCGGCCGCAAACTCGGCGACATCGACCTCGACTGAAGCTCTTCAGGATGAGGTAGAAACGATCTCGTGAAGATCCGGACAGCCAGAACACCCACATATGCTGCCCGGACCCATGCGACAAATGACACCCACGACAGGTTCAGCGTCTCCACGTCAGGCGGAAATGCTCAGGCCACGACTGCGGCCCGGTGCGTACGCCGCCCTCACGGAGCGACCGGCCGAAGCCCGATACGCCGCGTGAGCGCGAGAATGCCAGACCGTTTGAGGCTGTACCGGAATGAGTCCAGAACAATTGGACATCACGCCGCCCGGTCAAATGCCCCCGCACCGGGGAACTGATGAACCTCCGCCAGCGAGCCGTTGCGGGCAACCATGCGATTGGGCTCCATATCGGCCGCGACCTTGCCTCGGGGCCGGAACCAGCGCACGCCGGTGTTGACCAGGAACGCCGAACCTTTGGTCTCCTGCACGACCAGACCATCATCATCGCCAACCAGGGGAGCAAGGCAGCTCTCGATCACATCGGCCTCGCGCGTCGTACGCAGCAACCAGACCGTATCCAGTGGCCGCGCCCAGGCCTCGCCGAGCGTCATGATCGCCTCGGTCAGCTTCGGGTTGACGGCCTGGTTCGGCGCGATCTCATAGGCAATGAGAAGTGTGCGGGCGGGAATGTTGGGCATGGGAACGTCTCGCGGTGCTGGGGATCGAGGGATAACGCGAAACCAGATGAAGAACGCAGAGAGAACATGACTCGATTCGAGTCAACGTTCAACTAATGTTCCCATTAAATCGTCAAATGTTCCTACATTATCCACAAGCACTTGGACATGTTCCCGTGTCACACGGTGCAGCCTATCGCACCAGCACGACCGGCACTTTCCTCGGGCCCCGCACAGGCCCTTTCGACCACGTAATCTCGGCATCGTCAGCGAGATGGAAATCTGGAAACCGCTTCAGCCACTCCTGCAGTGCAACGGTAATTTCCATGCGCGCGAGATTGGAGCCAAGGCATCGGTGGATGCCCAACCCAAACGCAGCGTGCCTGTTGTCCTCCCGGTCGATCATCACCTTGTCGGCATCCGGAAACGCCTCTGGATCACGGTTCGCGGCTGGGTAGCTCAGCAGCACCCAGCTCCCTTCCTTCATCGGGCACCCACCCACTTCGACATCGGTTTGCACCCGCCGCGCCATCGTCACCGGCGCGTACGCCCGGAGAAATTCCTCCACCGCAGTCGGGATCAGATCGGGCTCCCTGACCAGCCGTTCCCTGTCGTCCGGAGTGCGCGCAAGATGCAGCAGGCTGGAGGAAATCGCGGACCAGGTCGTATCTATTCCCGCAATCAACAGCAGCCGCAGGGTTCCATAGAAATGCCGCTCGGTAAGGGGGCGGCCATCGTGCGTAGCCTTGATCAGGAACGAGATCAGGTCGTCGCCGGGCCTGCGGGTGCGCTCCTCGACAAAGGTGCGGAAATAATCATCCATCTCCTTCGCGGTCGCGACGAGCCGGTCACCACTGGTACCGTCATCGACAATCGTATCCTCGATGAAAACGTGGATCCACTTGCGGAACCTGTCCCCCTCCTCCTCGGGCACACCCAGCATGTTCGCGATCACGCGAACCGGCACCGTCTGCGCATAGTCGGCCGCCGCATCGCACGTCCCTCGCCCCTCGAGCGCATCAAGCAGTTCGCGGCAGATCCGCTGCGTTTGCGGAACCAGCCGCTCGATGGCCTGCGGCGTGAAGGCTGGCAGCAGGAGCATCCGCGATGGCTTGTGGTGCGGCGGATCAGACGTGATCGGCGGCGACGGCAAAGGCACATTCGGCGGATTTTCCCGCACCACCACCCGCTTCGAGGAGAAATGGTCCGTATCGTAGGCAATGGCGCGCACATCCTTGTAGCGCATCGGCACGTACATGCCGTCGAAGCGAGCGCTCGTCGCGATAGGGCATGTCGCCCGAACCTCGTCCATCACCGTGTAGGGGTCTTCGACCCAGCGCATATCCGTATGATCAAAATCACTCGTCCAATCCGAAACCGGGGGCCGCTTGGTCATGGCGGGGGTTCCTATGTCTTGAGTGGCTCCAACCTCAATGCAAACTCGGGGCAGTTTCTCACGGCCTTGCGTGCCGCCTCGGCATGTTCCTCGGGCACCACGCCATCTCCGGACACATGGGCAAACCCGAGATCGTCGATGTCGATCAACTCCGGCGCCAGCAACTTGCAGCGATTGTGCCCCTGGCACTTGTCGTCATCGACAACAAGGCGGAATTTCTCACCTTCGCCCATGATCAACCTCGTCGTGTTGCCTGTTGTCCTGTCGAAGCAGTGAACCATGCGGGGCGGCAGTGCCCGTCGGGTTGCTCACTATAGCTGGACGACCTGACCGTGCATCCTATGTGCACCAGGTTCACCCCTCCCGATGCGTGGTTCGCCCCGCATTGTTGTTCTGGTGATCAGGATAGAGCGACTTCATGCCGGCTTGCAAGAACCCCTCGCCTGCCCGGCCCGGCGTCCGCTCAAATGTCGATATCACGCTCACGCATCGCAGCCCGGCAATAGCGGACCAGGAAATAGACGGATACGAGGCCGATCCAGGCCGCCGCTGCCCCCATCGACAACGCCCACTGCGCGCCAAGCCGGGCAACCATTGCGGCAAACACCACCGGCGCCAGCGCGTTGACGATATTCTGCGGCACCGCCAACAGCCCGACCCAGGTGCCGTACTGCGTGGCGCCGAACAGGGCCAATGGCAACGTGTTGCGCGCAATCGCGAAAAGCCCGTGTCCGATGCCCAGCGCAATACAGAAGGCAATCGCTGTCGGCACCGATATGCCGAACGGGATGAGGATGAGGAATGACAGGCTCGTGGAAACTGCGGCTCCCATCACCGAAGTCAGTATGGAGTGTCGCCCACCGCTGGCAAGTTCGATCAACCGCGCAATCGATTGGCACGGCCCCACGAATGCCCACACACCGATCGCTTCGGCAATGGTCAGGCCTGCCCCTTGCAGGATGTCGATCATCTGCAGATTGAGGCCCCAGGTGATCAGACCTTCCGCGCAGGACCAGATCGCGAGCAGAACAAACGCCCGCTTGTGATGCTCGGACAGCAGCACACCCTCCGGCGGAAAGGCCCGCCGCGAACCTC
>JBKDZY010000750.1:0-4409 GCA_047971765.1 Hyphomicrobiaceae bacterium
CCCGGTGGCGACGAGCCCCCGGTCCCGGTCTTCACCCCCATCCCCGAGGCGCAGGCTGCATCGGCCAAACCGTTCACCATCACCCGCCCCCTGGCGGCCAGAAAGCCTGCCGGCACCTCGAAACGCGGCAGCGTCGCCATCGTCGGCGTCGCTGAATCCGACCTCGGGCAAGTGGCGGAAGGTCTCAACCCGATCGACCTCATGGCGCAGGGCATCACCCGCGCCCTCGAGGATTGCGGCCTCGGTCTCGGCGATGTTGACGGCGTCTTCTCCGCCACCACCCAGGCCCGGACGTCCGCGCTGTCGCTCTGCGAATATCTCGGCATCGACCCACCCTTCATTGGCAGCACCATCATCGGCGGATCATCCTTCGAGTACCACGTCGCCCAGGCCCAGGCCGCGATCGAGACCGGCTTGTGCACAGTCGCCGTGATCGCCTACGGCTCGACCCAGCGCAGCGTCGGCCGCCGCCAGGCCTCGGCCCGCGAGGTCAATCCCTACGAGACGCCCTTCAAGCCATTCCTCCCGGCAAGCGCCTACGCCATGGCCGCCCGCCGCCACATGCATCAGTTCGGTACCACCCGGGAACACCTCGCAGCCGTCGCCGTTGCCGCCCGTGACTGGGCCAAACTGAACCCGGCTGCCTGGGACCGCCGGCCGCTCACCATCGAGGATGTCCTTGCCGCCCGGCCGATCAGCAAGCCATTCACCGTCCGCGATTGCTGCCTGTCCACCGACGGCGGCGGCGCCATCGTCTTCACTTCGGAAGACAGGGCCAGATCGTTGAAGAAGGCCCCCGCCTACGTCCTTGGATGCGGGCAATCCATCACCCATGCCTCGATCTCCAACATGGCGGACCTGACCGTCACCGGCGCCAGGTTGGCTGGCGAAACGGCATACAGCATGGCCGGACTTGGCCCGAAGGACGTCGACGTGCTCGCGCTCTACGATGCCTTCACCATCAACACCATCCTGTTCCTGGAGGATCTGGGCTTCTGTCCAAAAGGCGAGGGCGGCCGCTTTGTCGAAGGCGGAACAATCGCCCCGGGCGGCAAGCTCGCCGTCAACACCAACGGCGGCGGCCTGTCCTACTGCCACCCCGGCATGTACGGCCTGTTCCTGCTGATCGAGGCGGTCCGTCAGCTCAGGGGAGAAGGGGACGCCCGCCAGGTGAAGGACGCGCGGGTTGCCCTGGCGCACGGCAACGGCGGCGTCCTCTCGTCACAGGCAACCGTGATCCTGGGCACCGGCGACACGCTATAGACGCCGTTCCGCACTCACCCACCTATGTGGGGGTGTGCATCAAGGCCCGTCTTTGGGTCAACGCACACGGCCCCGGCGCGATGGACCACGAAAGCATGGCCAGCCGCTTATGGCGTTTCCGCTTCAAGTGGAAACGCTCAGGCCGCGACTGCGGCCCGGCGCAAGCGCCGCCCCCGTGGAGCGCCCAGCCGAAGGCTGATGCGGCGCGTGAGCGCAAACAAAACAGCCTAGAACATCGCCGGATGGACCCGGTCGGGCGGCGCGTGACCGTCCAGGAACGTCTTGATATTGATGATGACCTTCTCACCCATATCGACACGCCCTTCAAGCGTCGCAGACCCCATGTGAGGCAGCGCCACCACACGATCCGACGCCAGGAGCTTGGGATTGACGGCAGGCTCGTGCTCGAACACGTCAAGGCCGGCACCAGCAATCGCCCCCGCCTCGATCAGCCGCGCCAGCTCGTTCTCGTCGATCACTTCGCCGCGCGCCGTATTCACGATGTAGGACGAGGGTTTCAGCAATTTCAGCCTGCGCGCCGACAGCAGGTGATAGGTCGCCGGCGTATGTGGACAGTTGACGGAGATGATGTCCATGCGCGCCAGCATCTGGTCCAGGCTCTCCCAGTGCGTCGCTTCCAGCTCGTGCTCGATCTCCTCGCCGAGCCTGCGGCGGTTGTGGTAGTGGATCTGCAGGCCGAATGCCCGCGCCCGCCGCGCGACCGCCTGCCCGATCCGGCCCATGCCGATGATACCGAGCCGCTTGCCATAGATGCGGTGCCCCAACATCCATGTCGGCGACCAGCCGTTCCAGCTGCTCCGCGGGTCCCTGAGGAACGTCGCCCCCTCCGCCAGGCGCCGCGGCACGGACAGGATCAGCGCCATGGTCATGTCGGCGGTATCCTCCGTCAGCACACCCGGCGTATTGGTGACGGCAATCGAGCGGTTCCGCGCCGTGTCGAGGTCGATATTGTCGACACCGGTGCCGAAGTTCGCGATCAGTTTCAGGTTTTGCCCGGCTTGCGACAGCACCGCACGGTCGATGCGGTCCGTGACCGTCGGCACCAGGACATCGGCCACCTTGGCCGCTTCCACTAGGTCCTCGGCGGACATCGGCTTGTCATCGACATTGAGACGCGCATCGAAAAGCTCGCGCATGCGCGTCTCGACCACATCCGGCAGCTTACGGGTGACAATGACGAGGGGTCGCTTCGCGCTCTGGGCCATGAACTGCTTCCGACGGTTGTGATTTCCAGATTCCGGCCCTCGATACCACGACCAGATCAGGCATGGCGCGCAAAAGGGCCTCAACTTGCCGCACCTGTGTCCAACAGATGCCATCGGCTATCTTTAGAGAATGCCGTGCCGCAAATGCAAGTACCAGAAAAGTTCCCTCTGCAAACGGCGCTGGCAGACCGGAGGGTCGATATTTCGCTCGTTGACAGCCCGATGGGCGAGGTTGCCAGACGAAAGTGGATAAGCAAGATGCTGCTGAGCGATTCGTTGAACGATCGACATGGGAGGCTGATGCGATGCATCGGACCCGGCTGGCAGTAATCGCGGCCATGGCGTGGGCCGCTGCTTTGACCGGCTTCACAACCGCAAGCGCCGCCGAACAACAGGCGATATCCGCTGGCCCCCGCCCGCCCGCCAGTGTTGGTAGCGGTCTTCCTTTACCGCGTTTCGTCAGCCTCAAATCGAATCGTGTCCATGCCCGCAAAGGCCCGGGCCTCGACCAGAAAGTCATGTGGGTCTACCGCCGCGCCGGCCTGCCATTGGAGGTCCTTCGCGAATATGACGGCTGGCGTCAGGTGAGAGACAGTGACGGCGCTGTCAGTTGGGTTGCACAGGCGCTCGTATCTGGCCGCAGAACGGCACTCGTCCTGCCCTGGGAAAGCAAGAAGTCGGGCCCGAAACCCAAAATCCCCCTGCGCGCCAACGAAAGCAATTCCGGCAAACCCGTCGCCATCCTGGAGGCCGGCGTGCTGGCCAACATCAGGGAGTGCGACACGGCATGGTGCTACGTATCAGTCGGCGATTTCCTTGGGTCTGTCCCCCAGAAGAGCTGGTGGGGCGTCTATCCCGGGGAAGTCATCCGCTGAGCGTGCAGGCGGTCGCACCGCATTGCCTGTTCCCGACCGCTCTCGCCGCCGTCACGCTTTCGGATCAACGGCCTCGAAGATGGGCGCATCGGCCCACAGTCGTGCGTTGGCCATTGCTTCCGGCGTCCGCACGGTCCACGCAAACAGTGGCATCCCGAGACCTTCGCGCCAGAACCGCATCACCGGCGTTGGCAGGTCATCCACGCAATACGCGATGAAATGCGGCTCGGCCCCTCGGCTGGTGAGGAGATTGGAGAGCCGCCACGCCAGGTCTTCGTCAAACGGCTCCGGCAACCAGCCCTTCCGGTAGACCCCGGCTACCACGCCACGCGGCGTATCCGGCAACACCGGTTTCAGGGCGGCGACGTAGGCGGGATCGAACGACATCACGGCCGCCGGACCACGATATCGGCCAAGGACATCGGCAATGGCGGATACGAAATCCGCATTCGGCGCCGACCAGTCCGTCTTGACCTCGATCAGCAACGGTACCTTGCCGCCGACAAGATCAAGCATCTCGCCAAGGGACAGGATGTGCTGCCTGCCGTGCGCCGCGCGATAGACCAGCTTGCGCAAGGCCGCCGGGGAATAGTCGGACGTCGCCCCTTTGGCCTCGACGAGACGGCCCAACGCATGGTCGTGAAAGACCATCGGCGTGCCATCGTTCGCGGGCTGCAGATCGCACTCGATGCCGTATCCAAGTGGCAGCGCGGCTTCGAACGCCGCCACCGAATTTTCGATGACGCCATCCTCAACACGGTGCAGGCCGCGATGCGCAATCGGTCTGCAGAACACATCGCGGTCCAGCATTTCCCGGGCCTCGCAAGCAGTTGCCGGTAATGACGGCGTCAGGCCACCGCAATGATCGCTTCGATCTCGACCGCGGAGTTGCCGGGCAGGGCTGCGACGCCCACTGCCGAGCGCGTATGCCGGCCCTTGTCGCCGAGCAGCTCGACCAGCAGGTCCGACGCACCGTTGACCACCTGCGGCTGCTGGCCGAACTCCGGCGTGGAATTGACGAATCCCGTCAGCTTCACCACGCGTT
>JBKDZY010000751.1:0-1896 GCA_047971765.1 Hyphomicrobiaceae bacterium
CAAGGGACCAACACGGATACGGCCGGTGCGAAGTTCCAGGCTTTTGAGGCGATCCTGCAGTCGTTCGACTGGGGCGTGTGGTCGGTGTGGATGGCGAATGGGACGACGCCGGGTTATGCCATCAAGACAAGGTACTCGTGCAAGAGCGGTGGAATCGGTGTCGAGTGCATTGCCCGCTCGACAATCTGCCCCAAGAAATGACGTTCAATCATAGCATGATGTTGCTTGACGCGCGGGTCTCGTTGCCCGCGCGTTTTGCTTTATGGAGATGCTTGTCAGGTGACTGCCTGGCGGGCGGTTGCATCAATATGGCGGGCAAGCGACTCGTCAATGCCCAGTTGTGCCGCCAGCTGGTTGAGAAATGTCTGTTCTGCCCGGGTGTCAGGGTCAATCGCGAGGCGGGCGGCTGTGTAGAGCTGCAAAGCCTCTTGTTCTGTCCGAATGCCGGACACCAGGGACGCAATTGAGGCTGGTGCATTGAGTTGGTCGGCAAGAAACTGCTCTGCTTCGGAGTCGAGGCCAGCTTCACTGAGAGAGCCGATGATACGGGATTGTTCGTCCGGGGTGATGCGGCCATCGGCTGCTGCGGCTGCGACCATTGCCCGGATGTAGGCGAGGGCAGAGTCGTTTGTTGCGGCGGCTTCTTCGAAACCGGTGCCCGACGGGGCGGGCGCTATTTGCGCGTCAGGCCCACTGATCAGCGGCCGGCCGGCCTGATAGTTCTGATAGGCCTTGTAGGCCAGCCCGCCAATGAGGGCGAGGGCCCCGAGTTTTGCAGCGGAACCAGCGAGTGCGCGACCACTCTGTGTGCCAAGCACCAACGCGCCGAGGCCGCCGAGCGCGGCGCCGGACGCGAGTTGGTTATCGCCGATGAGTTTCTTCAATTCCGCCAATAATTGGTCGGGCGAGCGTCCACCTGAAAACTGGCGGATGATGTCGTCCAATCCTGCAGCTTGACCGATTTTTCCGGCTCCTTCGCGGGTTCCCTGAGTCGCTTGCCCGAGGACTTTGCCTAGCGTTTCGAGGAGGTCTCCACCTATGTTTGATCCCGGTGTGCTGGACTGTGTGCTGCTTGGGTTGGCTGTCTGCGAGGGGGTCTTCGGAGTGAGTTGGCGAAGGATATCGTCGAGGCCACTCGGGGCAGGTGCGGTGCTTTGGGATTGGGTGCCGGATGCTGCCTGGGATTGGCCTGTGAGGTTGCGCAAGAGGTCCTCAAGGCCGCCACTGCCACCCGCAGATTCGCGTTGGCCACCCGCCAATTGACCCAGGATGTCTGCCAGACTTCCGCCTGATGTCGATTGTCCTCTGGTTGTGGGAGGTGCCGCTTCTGGTCGACTCCCCTGAACGAGTGCGTCTAGTAGGCTTTTGGCGTCAAACATCAGGTATCTCCACTCTGCTACCCCAGCGTTTCAGAGATTAGTCCCAGATACGACGGTTCGCAAACGGACTATTCCGCTGCAACCGTCTTTTGTGGCGGTGCGCTGTTGGCTTGCGGAGGCTCAGGCGTGGGTGCTGCCGATGGTGCCAGTGGCAGGTCGTCATGCGCCCCTATGAACCGACCGAAGAGGTGGCGGAACAGGCCGGCAACGCTGTCCATTGCGACGAAGAAAGCCGGGACGAAAACCAGCGACAAGACGGTTGAGGAGATCAGGCCCCCGATCACTGCAACCGCCATTGGTGCGCGGAATTCACCACCAGACTCCAGGGCAAGTGCAGAGGGCAGCATGCCGCCGCACATGGCGATTGTGGTCATGACAATGGGTCGTGCACGTTTGCGCCCGGCATCAACGATGGCCTCCGCCCGTGAAACGCCACGGGCCATTTCCTCGATGGCAAAGTCAACAAGCATGATGGCGTTCTTGGTGACAATGCCCATCAGCATGAGAATGCCGATGA
>JBKDZY010000752.1:0-5288 GCA_047971765.1 Hyphomicrobiaceae bacterium
CACTCGAACAGCGGAGGCTTAGTAGCCCGCCTCTGAACTGTTAGTGCTTGCTTGATCTTAAGACCCACCGCTTTTGCTACTGGTGGCGGGAATGCGTTTCCGACCTGCCGATATGTGTGTGTCTTGCGACCAACAAAATCCCAATCATCCGGGAAGCCCTGAAGTCGAGCCACCATACGAACTGTCAGTTTAGGCATGCCTTCGAAGGTTGGCTGCGGCGCATCATTGGCAATGCCCATTCCATCTACGCCAAGGGCAGCCCACGCTCGCTGCGCCCGCGTTGGCCCCAGATCAGGTCCTCCATGCTTCTTGGAGCCACCTTCGATCGTTGGCGCAATCTGGTTCGCGCCCTTTGCCCACTCGTCGGCGTCCCAACCGTTAGCCTCCATGAGGTCGTGCAGAACCTGCCCGACCGTCTTTGGCTTCTTACG
The DNA here is from genome assembly GCA_047971765.1 of Hyphomicrobiaceae bacterium. Classification (GTDB taxonomy): domain Bacteria; phylum Pseudomonadota; class Alphaproteobacteria; order Rhizobiales; family Hyphomicrobiaceae. The sequence goes on from JBKDZY010000752.1 coordinate 432, forward strand.
GATGCTTGGCCATTCGAACTTATCGGCATACTGCTTCCGCAAGGCGACGAAGATGACGCGCGGCCTAAGCTGCGGCACACCGAAATCGGAAGCCTGAAGCAGGCGGAAATCAGTGACGAATCCGAGCTTGCTCAGACTGCCGGTCATGAAGTTGCGATACGTTTCGAACTTCGGATCGAGAAGCCCGCGCACGTTCTCAAACATCACAGCCTTCGGCTTCACTTGGGCGATGATATCTAGCGCCGCAGGAAAGAGATTTCTCTCATCGGCAGCTCCGAGCTGTTTTCCGGCCACCGAGAATGGCGGGCAGGGTAGGCCACCCGCTAACAAGTCAATGCCCTGATAATCTGATGCGTCGAACGGTTTGAGCAAGTCGGCGCAAATGACCCTCGACTTCGTCAGGTTGGTTCGCAGCGTCCGACAGGCATGTTCGTCTATTTCCACAAGCGCCGCGTGCCGGAAACCCGCTTGCTCAAGCCCGAGCGCTTGCCCGCCCGCTCCAGCGCATAGCTCTAGTGAAGTAAATGGCATCCGTCCCCCCGACTCGCTCCACTTGTCTGTGTATCATCATCTGGCTTATCCCGCCAGAACATAAATAGAACAAACCCGTAAATCCAACGATTTTTCGTAATCCTCGGGTGTTGCTGCCGACGACGCCTAACCCGAGTACTCAATCAGCGGGTTCTCTTCGGCCAACTGCTTCGCGTAGGCCACCAGCGTCGTGAGCCCGTCAGGCTCGACGTACTCGTCGGGCTGGTGGTTGCGCTTCCGTTGCAGCAACTCGTACCAGTAGTCGGCCACGGTGGCGCGCGGGTTGCGGCCCGGTGGCCAGTTCGAGCCTGTGTTCGGTGTGCTGGTCGGCCCCGCATTAGCCCACGCCCACAGCCGGGCGCGCTCGACGAACGTGGCATCGTTCGCCAATTCAAGAGTCGCGGGGTGGCCGTTCAGGTCCTTCATGGTGCGCTTCCAGTACCCTTGCGAGTCCCGGTAGAACACCCATGGCTTCCAGTTCGGGTTAGTCATCGTTGCTGCCCTTCTTGGTCAGGCTGGCAACCAGATCCTTCACCTTTTGATCGTCGCTGCTGAGCCACCGGCTCAGGTTCGCGCTCATGGTGCCATCGAAGTCGTCGGCTGCTCGCTGGCAGCGGTCGGCAGCAGCTTGTGCGGCTGCCCGCTCGGCGTAGGCCCTCGGAGCGATTGTCTGTTCCGCCTGCTCCCGAACCAGCGACCATTCTTCTGGTTTAAGCCCGCTCAGGAAGTTGGGCACAGCCGCCAGTGCCTTGATCGCCTGCTCGTTACCGCTCGCCAGAACCTCGCGCGCGAACTGCAACCGCTCGGCCTTGGGCAGTTCCTTGCAGTGCCGCCGGATTTCTTGTTCGAGCTGACCAATGCCGCTGCCGAGGGCGCGATGCACCTCCTCGTCGTGGTGCTTTTCCTGCGCGAGCAAGCCCTGCACCTCGCGCCGCATGGTCGTGATCGCCTTGCTGGCGATGGGCTGCACCTGCTTCGCCAGATCAGCCTTGTTCTGCACCTGCACTGCTGTCTGCACGAGCTTGGTGTGAACATCCCACAGGGCGGCAAGCGCCGCCTTTCCTTTTGCCGTCGCCACGGTTTCATCGTTGCGCAAACTATCCGGGTGGAAGTCGATTGGGATCGTAATGCGCAGATGCGGATCGCTTGGCCTCATGTGTTCCGTGTTGCGTGGCCTCGCCTTGAGGCGTGCGTCTAGTGTTCCTGACATGGTGGTGTGTGTCCTTCCGTTACCAAGCGCCGATCACGCGGCCCTGACTGCTGTGGTGGCCAGCCGTTGCCAACTGAACCGAGTACGATAGAGCGTCGAGTGCATGGTCCTGATTGAAGTGCCGGTCGATGTCCTCGGGGCGTAGGCTGTCGCGCATCGCCGTCTGCATCGTGTCGATCAGGTGCCCGCACCGGGGGCTGACCCACAGGCCATGGCTGTCGCCCTGCACAGCGCCATCGAGGAGATTGCGAATGCGTGCCCAGCCGCCGATGCGGCTCTTGCCTGTTACCTTGTGCGCCCCGCGCAAGCCTTGCTCTTGGAAAATGCCGACAACCGTTTCGCTTCCCAGCCCGCGCAAGTCATCGACGGAAATATCAACACTGTGGGGAATGCCGTAGGTGTCGAGCATCGTCTTAATCTGCGCGGCAAAGCCGCTGGCGGGCGTGCCGTCACCTTCGGCGTAGTTGCCGGGCGCGATGCACGTATCGGTCATGTCGATTGCGAACAGGTCGCCCGGAATGTGATTGCCAACGGGATCGAGCAGTTCACCAATCAGGATCGCCACACTCGGGCTGGCGGTTCCGAAATCGACGCCAACATGAAAGCGCATGCGGTGCAGATACGGCGGGTCTTTGATGTGTATCTGCGGGTCGAACAGGTCGAACATCAAACCCGCATTCTTCGCGTGCCACTCACCGTCACACCATGCGGCTTGCAGCGCCGGGTTGCCCGCCGTGGCCATCATCAACTGGCGGCGATAATTCTCATGGTCGAGCGTGGGATTGTCGATCAGCGTGCTTTGCGCCGTGACCCACCAGTTACCCCAATCATCCTGCCACGGCTTCCACGGCTCGCTTTTGTTCACAAAGTTGCGCAAGCAGTAGGTGTGCGCGCGGCCGAACGGGTTGGCGGTGATGTGAATGTGCGGGCGCACGCCTTTCGGCGGTCGCAGGTTCGACGTCAGCTTCATCGTGAAGGCAATCGCCGGCGCGGGATAGTTGCCCAGTTCATCTGGACACAACATGGAATACGTTCGTCCCTGTGCGCTGGCGAAAGACTGATCGTCGAGAATGTTGCGGAAGTAGACCATCGCCCCGTTGGGAAAGGTCATCGTCCCGCTGCCCTTGTTCATCGTCACAGTGGGGCCGAAGGCAATGCGCGCCAGCGCGTACAGCTTGGTGCTCAGTTCGCTCAGGCCAGCCCAAGACTCACGAAGGATCAGCACCGAGGCGATTGCGCCGTAGGTGTTTACATGGTCAATCACGTCGAGCATGAGACTTACGGACTTGCCGCTGCCACGTCCGCCGCCGTTAAAGATATTCGCGTATCGGCGGTACTTCAGCACGCGCGCCTGGAAGGGACTGGGAGCAAGGGGCAATGCTTCGGTGGGAGCGAACACAGTTATGCGCCTCCCTCGTCATCCGGCATTTCCGGCGTGACGTTGATCATCTGCTCCCATTCGTTGGCGTCCATGGGGGCGTTGATGGTGATGCTGATGTTGGGGGCTGCGGCTTCGCCGGGGATCGGGCCTTGGTCCCTCCAATGAAGCCTCGCCTTGCTCAGGAAGATCGCGGCGGTCGTGTTGCCCTGTCGGGCCTGTAGCAACAGCAGGTCGCTTATCTCATCGCCCAGACCGGCGCGGCCACGGTCGAGGGCTTGCTGCACCTCCGGCTGGCGCTTGCGTATCTCCCGGAAGGTGGTCTTGCAGATGCCGAGCGTGGCGGCGATGGTTTCAATGTCGCGACACTCGCGGGCGAGGGCCTGCACAAGCGCAATGCCATCGTCGTTGACCGTGTAGGTCATCGCGCCGGTTGGCACCGGGGCAACATCAACGTAACGCGGATCGTACAGGAGGGAGCGGCTAGGCTTGTCGGGCACAGCAGGCAGGGCTCGCCGCTCGGCCTGTGCGACCTCGCTGGAGGCGTTGCCCGGATGGCCGGGGCGGTACTCGCCCGGAGCCTTGCGCAACCGTCTGCGCAACTTGCGAAGGGAATGCTTGCGGCCACGACGTTCGGCCTTGGTGTCGATCTTCAGCGTCGGGGGCGGTCTGCCGGGTCCGCCCGATGTACTATTTGAGGTTTGCCCGGAGTCCGGGTCGTCTGGTTTATCCTGGTCTGCCAAAGGGATGCACTCACCTGAGCGTTAGTCTGCGCAACTAATACTCAGTGTACTGTATTAAGTCTGTCAGTTGAAAGGAGACATGGGGTGCGTTGGGAGGGAATATTCGGTGTCGCCGGGCGGGGCTTAAGCCCAGGCGCTAGCCGAACCCAACGACCGGCCCACTCCGGCCCACAGGGAGGCCCACACAAAACCACGCAAAAACAACCGATTAGACTCAGTGGCCCCAGTGGTACTAGTGGTTTTAAAAGTAAAACTACCTACAGCAATAGAGGCAACAACTATTGCGCCCGGCTCGCCCGCATGGCCCACAGGGGCCACTCGTCCTAAGTCACTGTTTTATATGGCGGTCAGTGGCCCAAAGAGTGGTCCGTTATGCGCGCCTCGAAGGGGCACTCCGTCGAGTAGCGGTCGTACTCGCTTTGCAGTGCGTCCCACTCGTCGCCGGTTAGATGCTCCTTGGCCGCGCCGAGCGCCTGCGGCGACGGGCGATGCACTAGCACACGGACGACGCCTTCGTGGTCGCGTCGCGGCTCCAGAAAGAACAGCCGTTCGCCCGCATTGCCCTTCCACCAGCCCTGTTCCTTCGGCGCGGCACGCCCGCCGCCGAACCGCAGCTTCTGCTCATAGGTCCAGCCGAGCTTTAGCATCGCCGAACGCAAGTCGGCCTGCTTCGCCGACGATGTGTGGCCGCCGACGAGCAGCCAGAGGTCGGCATTGCGGATCTTGCCGGTATGCTCGCCAAGGTGCTTGTTCAAGATGTCGAACTCCGGCAGGTCCTGCGTGCGCTTGTCCTGCTCGGCACCGGCATCAGCCCAGAGGTGGCGCGGCAGCCGGATCGTCGCCGCCTCGCGCTCGCGGTAGACGGCCTCGGCCCAGAGCTGGTCGCGAACGGCAGCGATTGCCGCGTAGTCGAGCGGCTTGGTCAGCCGGACAGGCCAGAAGCGCCGGTTGCCGGTCTGGTCCTTCAGATACTTGTCGTTGTTCGTGGTGCCGAT
>JBKDZY010000753.1:0-12726 GCA_047971765.1 Hyphomicrobiaceae bacterium
CGACAAGATCTGTTGATGCAAGTTATAGTCTCCGGCGTTCACAATCAGGTCAAGATCCGTCCAAGTTGGAATGCGGAGACATTCCGCCCGGTGTTGGCATTCGGAGCACCAGCATGCAAGAGCTTCTTCGAAGCAATGACATCGTCCTGTTGAGCTATGTAGAAGCTCTGTTGCATGACGCTGGCATCACATTTCACATCGCCGACGTCAATATGAGCTTCGCGGAGGGGTCCATCGGGGCGTTCCCGCGCCGGCTGCTGGTGGCGTCGGATCAGTATCGTGCCGCACGAAGCCTCCTGGTTGATGCGGGGCTGGAGGCCGAGCTTCGGCCCTTGTCAGACCCTTCTACCTGATTTTCTCATGTTACCGGAAGGTACGTATGCCCGAAACTCCATCCATCGTTACCAATGATGCTTTTTTGGGCGGTCGGATCGAGATCCTGCAACCGAAGCGGGGGTATCGGGCGGGGCTTGATGCGGTTCTCCTGGCGGCGGCGGTCGAGGAGCGCGGCGGACGTGAGGCGACCGTGCTCGACGCGGGGGCCGGGGTGGGCGTTGCCGGACTGGCCGTTGCGCGCCGGCTGGAAAGTGCCAGGGTCACGCTGGTCGAACGCGATCAGGAGATGGCCCGGCTGGCACGGGATAATATCGACCGCAACGGGTTGTCTGAACGGTGCTCCGTCGTCGAGGGCGACGTCTCTCTGGGAGGCGTCTACGTCAACAGCGCGGTCTCCGCGAGCCTGGGGATTACGCCTGGCCGGTTTACGCACGTCATCGCGAACCCGCCCTTCCACGAGAGCGGCAAGGGGACTGTTTCCGCGACGCCGTACAAGGCTCGTGCGCACCAGATGCGGCCAGGTCTGCTGGAGCGCTGGGTGGCGTTCATGGCGACTGCCGCGGTGACAGGAGGGGAGCTGCTGCTTGTCCATCGGGCGGCCGCGCTTGGTGACGTCCTTTCAGCCCTCGATGGACGGTTTGGTGATGTGGCGGTGCTTCCCGTCCATACGAAACCGACTGCGGCTGCGACTCGTATCCTGGTGCGGGCGCGAAAGGCCAGCCGGGCGCCCTTGCGTTTGTTTCCGCCGCTGGTGGTTCACGATACGAGAGGCGCGTTCACTCCGCAGCTCGATGCCATCCTGCGCCATGGCGCGTCATTGGCAGATGCTGCGCCGGAGCTGAACATCTAGCCGTATCCCCTGCTGTTCACGCCCCGTAACTTTCCATGGGGCCGGGTGTCGGCAACCGCTGATTCAACTTGACGAATATTTGTCAGTCTGAAAGTCTTTATTTGCACCGTGCGCTATTGTCAGCGTTGCCTCAAGGTCTTCGACAAAATTGGCCAGGGCAGAAGCGCACGAAGCCAAATACATAAACGCGCAACGGCGCGGTCCTGGGTCTGGGAGGTCCACTTGTTGAATATTCGTTGGATGTTGGCGGCTCTTGTTGCCGTTGGTTCCTTGTTGAGTGCTGGTGCGCACGAGGCATTGGCCCAGAGCAAATACAAACTCGAAATCTCGCTCGAAACGTCACCAAACCACGTTCGCAACATCTCGATCCTCGAGATTGCAAAGGAGCTGGAGAAGGCGTCCAACGGCAAGCTCGAAGTGAAGGTCTATCACAGCGCTGCCAAGTTCAAGGATACCGATATCCCCAAGGCCCTGAACCAGGGTGCGATGGACATGGGCGTGCCGGTCACGTTCCATCTTGGCAAGTACGTTTCCAATTTCGATGCGGTCGATCTGCCGATCTTCTATGGCCGGACACGGCATGAGATCTACAAGGTGACCGACGGCAAGGTCGGTGACCTTCTTGCCCAGGCTGTCGAGAAAAAGCTCGGCGTGAAGATTGTCGGACACTGGATGGATCTTGGTCACCAGCAGACGTTCACGTTGAACACGCCGATCAAGAGCAGCGCCGACATCAAGGGCCGGAAGATCCGCACGCCGGGTGGTGCTGGCAATATTGCACGTTATGATGTGCTAGGTGCGGCTCCGCTCAAGGTTCCCTGGCCGGACGTGCCGCAGGCGCTGCAGCGGAGCACGATCGACGGGCTCATGACCACATTCGAATCTGCGCGCAGTGCGAAACTGTGGGATTCAGGTGTGAAGTTTGCCTTCGAGAACAACCAGTCCTTCACGCAGTACGTGCCGTTGATCTCGCAGCGGACCTGGAAGAGGTATCCTCCCGAAATTCGGGATCTCATCTCCAAGGTGTGGGCGAAGGATATCTCCAAAGTCAGGGATCTTGCCGAACAGAGGCAGAAGTCGGCCCAGGGAGATGCGGTCAAGAACGGCATGACGATCAATGTGCCAACCCCGGAAGATACCGTGGCTACACGCAAGAAACTTCTTGCCGCGCAAGACCAGTTGGTGAAGCAGCTGAAGATCGATCCAGCACTCGTCAGATTGATCGCAAAGGCGCTGGATGGCTGAACCATCCACGCCCAGCTTTTCAAGGGTATTCCAATCAACTAGACTGTAAGTGTTCAGCTCCGGACCCTGACCTCCCACTAGGTGAGGTCAGGGGCCGTCTATTCGTCGAACAGGTGGCATTACCAGACATCAACGATCCCCACTAACCCTATGCAAATCAAGCGGGTTGCTTCGATCGCCCGTTTGAAGGCAAGGCACCGGCCGGTGTGCAGCCTCGGTTGTGCGCCGGTTCAAGGCCGTGTAACCAATCGCGTGGACTATCCGCAATCATGAAAGGCAAGAGCGTGAATACGATCCGCTTCACTCGCACGATACTGGTGTCTGCTGCGGCCACCCTGCTGGCTGCAGGGGGCGCACAGGCCGAGACCAAGTACAAGCTTTCTATTTCGCTCGAGACGAGCCCCAACCACATCCGCAATATCGGTGTCGGCGAATGGGCGGAGTATCTTGAGAAAAAGTCGGGTGGAAAGCTGGAAGTGAAGATCTACCCGAGTGCCTCGAAGTTCAAGGACACCGATGTTCCCAAGGCGCTCAATCAAGGTGCGATCGACATGGGCATGCAGGGCACCTGGCAGCTCGGCAAGTATGAGTCGGATGTCGATGCGGCGGATCTTCCGATCTTCTACGGCATCACCCAGGAAACGGTCTACAAGGTCTGGGACAATGCGCCGGGAAAGTTCGTCGAAAAGGAAATCGAGAAAAAGCTCGGTGTGAAAGTCATCGGACGCTGGCTGGATCTCGGCTTCAACAACACGTACTCGGTCAGCAAGCCGATCAAGGTCAACACCGACATGGCCGGCATGAAGCTTCGTATCCCGGGCGGTGCCGGTTTCATCGCGCGCTACGATGCGCTTGGCGCACACCCGATCAAGATCGCCTGGCCCGACGTTCCGGAGGCTCTCCAGCGTGGCACGGTTGATGGTCTTGCGACGACCTTCGAGTCCATGCGAAGCGCGAAGCTCTGGGACTCGGGGGTCAAGTACGCCTACGTCAATCATCAGACCTTCAACCAATACATCCCGATGATCGGCGCGCTCTCCTGGAAGAAGTATCCGAAGGAAATCCAGGACCTGATCGTGAGCAGCTGGGCGGAGCGGATCGACGATATGCGTCAGCGGGCCCGCAAGCGCCAGAACAGCGCACGCGAAGCGGCCATCAAGAATGGCGTGCAGGTGTTCGATCCGTCGCCGGCCGACGTTGCCGACGCACGCAAGAAGCTGATGGCGACGGAAGCAGACCTCATCAAGACGCTGAGGCTCAATCCTGAGCTCGTGAAGCTGATCAAGGCAGAAATGAGCAAGTAGTGAAATCCGTTCTTGCGCAGAATGCATGACTAGCGCAGATACGAGCGCGTCGGGCGATGCGAACCACTTCGCAGCGTCCGGCGTTTTTACATGGACGGCAGTTTGTTTCCTGATGGGCGGAAAGAGTGACATGACCTGGAGGACGGCAACATGAGGTGGCTTGTTCATCTCGAAAACCTACTGATGGCGTTGTTCTCGTTGGCAACGCTTGGTCTCGTTTCCTACGAGGTCGTGGCCCGCTATTTCGTTCCGCAACTCCTGACCGACTGGGGCATGGAGTTCACCATCTACTTCACCGTATGGTCGATCTTCATCGCAGGCGCGCCGCTCGTGCGCGAGGGACGGCATGTGCGGGCGGATATTCTTCTCATCATGCTGCCGGCCTGGTTGCAGCGGGTTCTCGAGATCATCGCGCTGGTGATCGGCCTGATCTTCGCGGTGACGCTGGTGTGGTATGGCTGGCAGATGGTCGCGAGCGCCTATTCCCTCGGCGAAAACAGTGAAAGCTCGATGCGGTTTCCGTTGTGGATCTACTACATGTCGTTGCCGGTCGGCATGATGCTGACGATCATCCCGTTTCTGCGGCGCATCTACATGTACGTCTTCCGCTTCGATCCTGAGACCATGCTCGTCACGCACGAGCAGGTTGCGCGCGACAAATAAGGCCTTCTTGACCAGCGAGTCCCACACATGACCTCGATCTTGGCCATTGGCCTTCTTTTCGTATTCCTGATGATCGGCCTGCCGATCTACCTGTCTCTTGGATTTCTGGCGCTGCTGCTGTTCTGGGAGGATGGCACGCCGCTGATCTCGTTTCCGCAGCTGATCGTCGACCACCTCAACTCGGAAACACTGATTGCCAGTCCGCTGTTCGTGATCGCCGCGACGTTCATGCAGCGCGGAGGTGTCGCCTCGGCCCTGATCGAATGCGCACAGGCCTGGGTCGGCCGGGCGCGGGGCGGGCTGGCGCTGGTCTGCGTCGTTGCCTGCACGATTTTCGCCGCGATCTGCGGATCATCGGTGGCGACGGCAGTGGCCATCGGCTCGGTTCTCATTCCGGCGATGATCGAGAAGAAGTATGAGAACCATTTCGCGCTGGGTGTCGTCGGTGCGGCGGGTACGCTTGGTATTCTCATTCCGCCAAGCCTTGCGATGATCGTCTATGCGGTGGTGGCCGAAGAGAGTGTGCCGCGCCTCTTTCTTGCCGGTGTCATTCCCGGCCTGATCCAGGCGACGTTGTTCATCGGCTACATCATCATCTACTCGCATATCCGGAAGTATCCGGTCGAAGAGGCGATTTCGCGTGACCGGTTCGTTGCGGTCAACGTGCGTGCGATCCCGGCCCTGTTCATTCCGTTGATCGTGCTCGGTGGCATCTACTCGGGCATCGTGACGGTGACCGAGGCGGCGGGTGTGGCGGCGCTGGTTGCCATCATCGAAGGCACCTTCATCTATCGGGGCGTGAAGATCGGCGAAGTCGTGGAGACGCTGGCCGAGTCGATCAAGCTCACGGCCTCGATCGTCTTCATCATCTTCTCGGCGCTGGCGTTCGGAAGCTGGATCACCAGCGCGGGCGTTGCCGAAATGCTGGTGGACCACGTCAAGACCCTCAACCTGGCGCCGTGGCAGTTCCTGCTCTTCATCCATGCACTGCTGCTGGTCCTCGGCATGTTCCTCGAGGTGTTCGCGATCATCCTGATCGTTCTGCCCCTGATCCTGCCGATCCTGAAGGCCCTGGACATCTCGCTGGTGCATTTCGCCATCGTGATGACCGTCAACATGGAGATCGCGCTGATCTCGCCGCCGATCGGGTTGAACCTGTTCGTGCTGTCGTCGGTCGCGAACCAGCCGATTGCCACGGCGATACGCGGTGTCGTTCCGTTCCTGCTGTTGATGCTGCTGCTGCTGGGCCTCATCACCTACGTTCCGGAAATCTCATTGTTCCTTCCGCATCTCGTCTACGGCGTCGCAAAATAGGCGGCGTCCGGGATCGCCCCGATTTCGGGGGCCATGAAAATATGTCGCGCCGGAGGAGAATTCCGGCGCGGCTCTTTTTTTGCGGGGCGTGCGTGCAGGGACGGGGGAAGTTCAGACCTTGGCCGCGATCTCCCCGACGAACCGGTCGATCTGGTCGCGTGTTTCCGCTAATGTCCCTCCGCGTGAGCGCACGATGATCTCGTTGAATCCCTGGTCGCGCAGCCGCTTCAGGTCGTCGATGATCTCTGTGACGGTTCCGGTTCCGGGCTCGCGATCGCCGTAGCGTCCACGCTTGGGTTCGCCGATGCTGATGAACGCCTTGAAGGACAAGGCCAGATCGCTGAAGCGGCGGCCAGCCTCGGTGGTCAACTGTTCGAGCCGGACCAGCCGTTCGCCCAGAAGTTCGGGTCCCATGGAGACTGCGAGCCAGCCATCTCCCAGGCGTGCCACGCGGCGGAGCGCCACGTCCGCGACACCGCCGATGAGCACGGGCGGGTGGGGACGCTGGACCGATCCGGGAACGGAGAGGACAGGATCGAACGCGTATACCTTGCCCTGGTAGCCAACCTCGCCGCCTTTGCAGATGGCCTTGAAGATCTCGATGGCTTCGTCCGTGGCCTTGCCGCGACGTGCGAAATCCTCGAAGCCGAGCGCCTTGAATTCCTCCTCGAGCCAGCCGACGCCGGCTCCGAGCGTAATGCGGCCGCCGGAGAACTGGTCCAGCGTGGCCATCATGCGGGCCATCAGCAAGGGGTGACGGTGGGGCATGACGAGCACGGCTGTGCCGATGCGCACGCGGCGGGTGGCGCCGACGAGAACACCGATGGTCGCGATCGGTTCCATCAACGGATCGTCGAGGCGCGCGGGGAAATCACCTTCCCGGGCATAGGGGTATGAGGACTTGTAGCTGACCGGGAAAGCGACATGATCGGCCACCCAGATGGAGCCGAAGCCTCGGTCCTCGGCAAACCGGCCCAATTCAAGAATGATGTCCGGCCTGGCCAAGCTGCCGTAGATGCCAACGTCCAATCCAAAGGTGTCGAGGTCCGCCATGTTGCCTCCAATCCGGGGCTTGTCATCCAAGGATCGCGCACGGCCAGGCACGCACGCGCCGTCATGGTGCATGGCGAAGACGGCGTGTTCAATCCTGAAACCGCGGAATGGGCGTCTACTCGTTGATGTACTTGATCAAGGAGAACGCGCCGCGAAGTTCGCCCAGATGGTAGCCGGTGGCCTTGTCGTCAGGGTAGAAGCGGTCGAGCTCGGTCTTGACGTCCGGCTTGATGTCCGTGCCATGGCAGGACAGGCACATTTCGCCGACCGCGATGCCTTTCATGTAGCGGAAAAGCTTGTCGCCGTCCGGCGTCGTGACGACTTCGTAGAATTCGAGGCGCGATGGATCGGCGCCCCCTGCGGCCTGCTTCTCGAATTTCTTCAGGACGTCGAGTTCCCAGGGGCCGGGTGCGTTCTCGGGATTGCGCAGCTTGAGTGATGTCCGGGAGATATCGAAGCCGGTCTCGTCGGACAAGCGTGTCGGGATGTCGGGCGACAAGGTCTGGCAGAGGCCGACCGCATTGGCGGCTCCGTCAGTCTTGATTGCACCCGACAGTTCGGACTTGAGGCGCTCTGCAAACGACTTCACGGTGTTGCGTGCCGATTGCAGCGCGTCTTCCATCTGAAACGGTTTCGCCTGGATCAGGTGGGCGGATTGTGCGGATTGCGCGTGGCACTGGGAGATCGAGGCAAGCACTGTCAATCCCAGCCCGGCGAGGGCACAAGACATGGCTCGGGCAGAGGGCCTGCTCGCCATCACATCCAGCCTCCTTCGACCAATGCTTGTGCTGATAAGCGTGATGTTCTGCTGTGGCGAGTATTAGCCCTTAAGTGCAGCGCCGCGCCAGGGGGCGCAGGCGTTTTCTTAAGTGTTTGTGTCTCTTGTGCCCTACACCTTCAAGTGGATGTAGTTGAAGTTTTTCCCAGATTTTGGAGGAAAGCGTTTGGCGTGCGCCGAAAATTGGGCTTGTCTATTTTTGTTCATAAGCCGCCAGCCGGAGCGGTGCGCCATGCGAAGCCGTCAAGACCGGTGACCTCAAGTGTCATTGGTCGTGCTTCCTTTTCGTGGGGGCGGGCGTACTGCCGGACCGCAATGACCGTTTGACTTCGTGGGCGTGCCTGGATGCGGCCCGCCAGCATTCGGTGAACTCGTCCGCCAGAGCCGATGGTGGCAGGGCAAGGTGACGCCGGGCCAAAGGCAACGCCATGGCCGTCAATTGCTGTTGTTGTTGCTGACCGGCAGAGGCCAGAGCCTTGGCGTGCTTGCGTGTGGCGGCCGATTTTGCCTTGCGGTCTGCCAACTGGATCAGGATCGACAGGTCCTGGAACTCACCGAGCAGGTCCGATATTTCCCTGGCCGATGCCATGCGTGCCGCGGCGACCTCGGGCCAGGCCCCTTCCAGCAGACGAGTCTGGTGCCAACTCGTCTGCATGGTCTTGCGCAGATCATGGAAGGCTTCGTCGCTTCCGGCCTGCTCGGCTTCGCCAAGGGCTTCGCGGCCGTTGCGCTGGCAGCGGGCCAGTCCGTGACCGGCAACGTCGATCAATGATCCCTTGACAGTGAGGCCAAGCAGCCGCCTGCGGGATGCCTTGAGCTGGGCAAGCGCGGCCTGGACCGGATCGGATGCGGCGTCCTCGCCCGTATCTCTGCTGCTGCGGTTCTGTTTGGCGCTGCTGGCCTTGATGCTGCGCTCAAGCCATATGCATGCTGCCTCCAGCTTCTCATCGCCGCTTGCGCGGAGGTGGCCGAGCCGTTCAAGGATAACGTGCCGATCGCGCAGGGGGGACAGAAGGCGGGCGCAATCCCTGAGCCTCGCGTTTTCGGTGCGGAATTCGGAGGGCACGATGCCACTGCGGACCAGACGCAACAGCGCCCTGATGCGCTTGATGTTCTTGCGCGTCTCATGGATCCAGGGTGCACGCCCCTCGGCGTTTGCCGGAGGGCTCTCCAGTGCCACATCCAATTGCTCGACCGCGATGCGCCGAACGCCAGCTTCAAGGCCTTCCTTGAACTTGAACTTGTAGGCCATGCCAAGCGGTTACCTTGATGTGATCAATGAGGCAGCATCAAGTGACAACAGAGGATGGCTGTCATAGTCAAGCGGGAATCGCCCAGGGGCCAGTGGCTCAGCGGGTGACGGTCCGGGCCCATTCGAGCCACGCGCGGACACGGGCTTCAGGATCGGCGTGGGTGAAGAAATCCGTGATGACGGCGACGCTGTCGGCGCCTGCGGCCATCACTCCGGGGGCACGTTCCGGCGTTATCCCGCCGATGGCACATAATGGCATGGTGCCGAGGCGTGCCTTCCAGGCCTTGATCTTCTCCAGACCCTGGGGAGACCATTTCATGACCTTCAGCTTCGTCTCGTAGATCGGGCCGAGTGCCACGTAGTCCGGCCTCGCTCGAAGGGCGATGTCAAGTTCCTCGAGGCTGTGGGTCGAGATGCCAAGTCGAATGTTGGCGGCCTTGATCGCCTCGACGTCGGCGTCAGCGAGATCCTCCTGGCCGAGGTGGACGAAGTTGGCGCCCAGCTCGATCGCGGCCTGCCAGTCGTCGTTGACGATAAGGTCGCAGTCGTGGGTCCGACAGATCTCGAGCGATGCCTTGATCTGGCGCCGAACCTCGTCGTTGGTGGCGTCCTTGAGGCGGAGCTGGATGGTGCGAACGCCAAGCGGCACCAGTCGGGCAAGCCAATCCACGTCGGGCACGATCGGGTAGAAGGTGTCCAGGATGGGGCGGGGCATCGGATCGTTTCCTTGTCAGTCGAAGAACGGGGTGCCGGCGACGGGGGTCGATGGCGAGGCCATGTCGCGTGTCTCCATCAGGCCCGAGCAGTAGGCCGTGCGGCCGGCGTCGATGGCGCTAGCAAATGCCCTGGCCATGGCGCTGGGATCACCGGCCTTGGCGACGGCGGTGTTGAGAAGGATCGCGTCATAGCCCATTTCCATGGCCTGGGCGGCGTGACTGGGAGCACCGATGCCGGCATCGACGACAAGCGGTGTGCGCGGGAAATAATTGCGCAGGGTGCGCAGCGCGTAGGGGTTGGCTAGTCCGCGGCCGGTGCCGATGGGGGCGCCCCACGGCATCAGCAGTTCGCATCCGGCGTTGAGCAGGCGCTCGGCGGCGCCGAGGTCATCGGTGGTGTAGGGGAAGACCTTGAAGCCGTCCTGGCATAGAACTGTTGCTGCCTCGACCAGGCCGAACAGGTCGGGTTGCAGGGTGTCGTCGTTGGCGATGACTTCGAGCTTGATCCAGTCGGTCTCGAACACCTCGCGCGCCATCTGGGCGGTCGCCACGGCTTCCTTGACCGTGCGGCAGCCGGCAGTGTTGGGCAGGACCCGGACGCCGGTGGCCTTGATCAACTCCCAGAAGCGCTCGCCTCCTTTCGAGCGGGCGGCTTCGCGGCGGAGCGATACCGTCACAAGCGCCGTACCCGAGGCGCGGATGGCATCGGTGAGGACCTGGGGCGACGGATACTGGGCGGTGCCAAGCAGCAAGCGCGACGACAGGGCCACGCCGTAGGGTGCGAATGCACTGCCCAGGTCGTCTGGAGCAGTCTTGTCGAGCATTTGAGGCAAGTCCATTCGTGTCATGAGCAAAAGGGCCACGCTGGTCGCGTGCCGGTGTCTTTACGTGTACGGATGTCTTTTGAGAACCGAGTGTCCTTCGCCAGCTTATTTCGTCATGTCCGCCTACCATACCAACCCAAGGTCCGGCTGTCGCGGGTGCCGCCATGCCCGGGATGCAAGGCCGGCGGTCGGATCTGCAGGGGGCAGTTCAGGGAGGCATGGCAATGCTGCCCCAAGCCTCGAGTGTCCTATCCGCCCTGGCGCGGCGAGACGATCTCGATCTGGTCTCCGGCGGCTATCGGGGTGGTGTCGCGTGCCCGGGCTGGCACGAAATCGCCATTCAGTGCCGTTGCAACCTTTTGGCCGCCGTAGCCCAGGTCCTCGATCAGGGCCGTCAGCGTCCTGGCGTGGACCCGCCGGGGCTCGCCATTGACGACGACATCCACTTCACCTGCCCGCTCTCCCGCTGTTGCCGTCACGTCGTGCCTCTATGTCCTTTGATGGCGCATTCCTGTTCGATGCGTCTATAAGATAGGCGGTCATGCGGCACAGTCAAAGGCCCTGCACGCCAGGAGAGCGCATCTCCGGGTGCTGGCGCCTTGCCCCGAGATCGGGCAATGTGCGCGCTCCGAAGAATTCCAGCCATGGCCGCCGTTGGCGGCACAGCTCTCCTGGGAAGGAAACGATACCATGCTCGAAGCCTACATCTACGACGGTTTGCGCACGCCGATCGGCCGCCAAGATGGCGCGCTGAGCCGGGTCCGCCCGGATGACATGCTTGCCAATGTCATCAAGACGGTCGTGCAGCGGTCTGGCTTTGCGCCCGAGACCATTGATGATGTGAATATCGGGTGCGTCAGCCAGGCCGGCGAGGACAGCCGCAATGTCGGTCGCCACGCCATGCTGCTGGCGGGGCTGCCGATCGAGGTTCCGGCCAACACGATCAACCGTCTGTGCGGATCGGGCATGAACGCCATGATCACGGCGGCGCACGCCATCACCTGCGGCGAGGCCGATGTGGTGGTGGCCGGTGGTGTCGAGAGCATGACGCGCGCGCCGTTCGTGGTCGGCCGGGCCGACGGCGCGTTTCCGAAGCGTATCGAGTCCTATGTCGCCTCGCTCGGCGCCCGTTTCCCGAACCCGCAGATCGAATCCAATTTCGGCGACGACACCATGCCGCAAACCGCGGACAACCTGGCGCGCGAATTCCAGTTGACGCGCGAGGCCTGCGATGCGTTCGCGCTGGGTTCACAGCAGAAGTACGAAGCGGCCCGCAAGGACGGTTTCTACAAGGAAGAGCTGCTGGCCGTGACCGTGCCGCCCGCCAAGAGGGGCCAGGCCGAGACGACCGTCGAAGCTGACGAGCATCCGCGTCCGCAGACGAACCTGGAAGGGCTGACCAAGCTGCGCACGATCTTCAAGGATGGCGTAACGACCGCGGGCAATGCATCGGGCATCAATGACGGTGCGGCTGCCCTGCTGATTGCGAGCCGGGACGCCGGTGACAAGGCGGGTGCCAAGCCGCGTGCGCGCATCATCTCCACGGGCGTGGCCGGTGTTGCGCCGCGCATCATGGGGTTCGGGCCTGTGCCTGCGGCCAAGAAGGCGCTGGAGCGTGCGGGTCTCGATCTCAAGGACATGGATGTCATCGAGATCAACGAAGCGTTCGCTGCGCAGGTGCTCGCGTGCCTGAAGGGGCTGGATCTGTCGTCCGATGACAGCCGTATCAATCCGAACGGCGGCGCCATCGCGATTGGCCATCCGCTGGGCGCATCCGGAGCCCGCATCGGTCTGACCGCACTGCGTCAACTGGAGCGGACAGGCGGGCGCTACGCTCTCATCTCCATGTGCATTGGAGTCGGCCAGGGCATCGCAATGGTGATTGAGCGCGTCTGATCGTACTGCAGGTTGTGTTGAACGAAGCGACGAGGCCTGTCAGGCCTCGTCGCTTCGCGTTTTCAGTGGCAAGGGCCGGGGCTGCTGGGCCGTCGGCATTTCAGTCTGGGCCAGGGAGCGACCACGTCGCTCGCCCCAGATGTTCAAGGCGTTGGCGGCAACGATGACCAATGCGCCGGCTGCCAAAGAGGTGGTCAGCGGTTCGCCATACATGATGATGCCGACCGCGGCGGCCAAGGGGAGACGCAGGAAGTCTAGCGGCGCGACGATGATGGCGTCGGCCAGCGCGAAGGCGCGGGTCAAGGCGTAGTGGGCGAACAAGCCGAAGATGGTCAACGCGGCGACCCAGAAGGCGGTTGCGGGAGAGGGGATCTTCGGTGCACCCAGCACCAGAACCGTCGCCATCAGCGCCTGCATGACGTTGGTATAGAACAGGATCAGGAAGGCGCTGTCGCCACGCGTGAGCTTCTTGGTGGCGAGATAGTGGATGGCGAA
>JBKDZY010000754.1:0-3056 GCA_047971765.1 Hyphomicrobiaceae bacterium
GTCCGCAAGCGCCGTCCCGGCCGTTGCCAGGATCAGGACGCCACCGCCCAGCACCGACAGCACCGCCCGACGCCCGCGCGGACACGCCTGATGTCTCGCCTTGATCATCGACCTTTCCATCATCCCAGCCCCCTTACCCTCGAATATCCGGATCGACCAGAACAGCCCTGAAATCGTTGATGTTCGTATGTGTCGGCCCGCGCACGATCAGACCCGACGCATTCTCGAAAAACGTGGTCGCATCGTTGTCGTCGAGCGCCGCAACCGCATCGAGGCCGCGCGCGGTCGCATCCTCCACGGTTTGCCAGTCGACCACAGCACCTGCCGGATCGGTCACCTGTCCGCCACCACCGTCGATGCCATCGGTATCCCCCGCAAGAGCTGCGATACCCCGCTTGCCCTTGATGGCCAGGGCCAACGCCAATGCGTATTCCTGCGCCCGCCCTCCGCGCCCGTTGCGGTTGCGCACCGTGACCTCAAGCTCGCCACCCGAGATGATCGCGGTCCGCTCCCCACGCTGCAACGCCTCCAGCGCAAGACACGCATGGTCCCGCGCCACTTCACGCGCTTCCCCCGTTACCTGGTCGCCAAGGTCAATGACCGAATATCCGGCCTCGCGGGCCCTGGCGATCGCGGCATCGAGCGCCTGCCGCGGCGTCGCCACGATCCTGTAGTCGCAACGGCTGAACACGGGATGCCCGGGCTTCGGCGTCTCGTTCGCCGGATCTCGAAGCGCCGTCTGCACCGCTTCCGGCACATCCAGTCCCAGGGCCGCCATCCTCGGCGACAGCCGGTCAAGGACGGCTATGGCATCGAGAAGCGTCGTCGGATCAGGGACACTCGGCCCCGAACCGATCGTCGCCGGATCGTCACCGGCAACATCCGATATCGCCAGCGTCAGAACCGAACCCGCACGCTGTGCGGCAAGTGCCAGCCTGCCACCCTTGATGCGCGAAAGATGCCGTCGTACCGCATTCATCTGGTGAATATCCGCGCCACTCTTCAACAACCCGCGCGTCAACGCCGTCTTCGCCGCGATGTCGATCCCTGCCGGAGCCGCCCACAACGCAGATGCCCCGCCAGACAGCAGGATCAGAACGCAGTCCTTCGCGGTCGCATCCCCGGCCAACGCCAGCGCCCGGTCTGCCGCTGCTACGCTGGCATCATCCGGCGTCGGATGGCGCCCTTCCATCAACACGAAAGCCGATGGCCACTGGACACCCAGCGCAGCCGCATAGCCATGCGGTGGCGTGAAACAACCGGTCACCCGCCCCTGGCCGATCTCAGCCTGGTAATGTTGGCAAGCAACATCGCCCATGGCAGCCGCAGCCTTGCCCGCAGCCAGGATGATCAGACGGCCATCCGTCGGAACCGGCGGCAAATGCCCGTCAAGACAGGCCGCCGGATGCGCCGCATGCACGGCTGTCTCGAAAAGCTCGAGCAGCAAAGTCCGGTGATCAAGTCCTGCCAACGATCACTCTCCGCGCGTGTTCCAGTTGCATGGACGGTGGTATCGCCACGAGTCCGCCGTGCAGCAAGGCAGCCCCGCCGCTCTTGCCAGACAGTGCATAGTATCATATCCGCAGCCCACGAAATCGCGGCATCGCAGTCGAGATGCCATTGTCACCGCCATTCACGGCTGTGAAGTCATCCCGCGGCCAGAAAGCAACACGTCGTGCCGCCGTCAATCCCCGCGATCGCCGGCAGCGTTCGCTTGGCCACCACACGCCCACCGGACATCTCATGCCCCAAATTTCCGCTGAAAAAGAAGAAAGTTTCGAGATCCTTCCGGGGCGTTCCGACCGGGGATTGTTGCTCCTGTGCGACCACGCCAGCAATTGGCTGCCCGAGAGCTATGGCACGCTTGGCCTCGACCCAGCTCAACTCGAACGCCATATTGCCTACGACATCGGTGCCGAAGCCCTGGTTCGTGGCCTCTCACAGCGTCTCGCAGCCCCCGCGGTCATTTCGCACTTCTCCCGCCTCCTGATAGATCCCAATCGGGGCAACGATGACCCGACCTTGATCATGCGGCTTTCGGACGGCGCAGTCGTGCCCGGCAACCGCCATCTCGATGACGGCGAGCGCCAGCGTCGCATCAACCGCTTCTGGCAACCCTATCACGCCGCCGTGGATCGCGTCATAGATCGGAACATCGCCAGCGGTCATCCGCCGTCCATTCTGTCGGTGCACAGCTTCACCGAAACCTGGAAAGAAGTGCCGCGCCCCTGGCACGTCGGCATCCTGTGGCAGGACGATCCGCGCCTTGCATTGCCTTTGCTGGAGGCTTTCCGCGCCGAACCCGATCTCACTGTCGGCGAAAACCAACCCTATCCCGGAAGCTATGAAGGCGATTGCTGCTGGCAGCACGCCGTCCAGCGCAACCTGCCCTGGGTCGTCCTGGAGGTACGCCAGGACCTGATCGGCGATCCTCAAGGCCAACGGCATTGGGCAGACCGGATTGCCAGAATCGTTGAAAATCTTGGGTAATGCGCCAATCTTCAAGTCGGAATAGGATGCAGTGAACCCCACGGATCCTCACCATGGAGAAGCAGCCCATGCCACTAACTGATCGTTTCGATGAAAAAACCCGGACCGAACTCGAAGCCGCAGCGTTCCGGCGCCTGGTGGAGCATCTGCGCGCGCGAACCGATGTTCAGAACATCGACCTGATGAACCTTGCCGGCTTCTGCCGGAACTGCCTGTCGAACTGGTACCAGGACGCAGCCAAGACCTCGGGCAAGACACTCAGCAAGGATGATGCACGCGAAATCATCTACGGCATGCCCTACACCGAGTGGCGCGGCAAATACCAGACCGAGGCCTCACCTGAGAAAAAGGCCGCCTTCGAGATCAACCGGCCCAAGGACCAGTGAGATCAGCTGGTCATAACGATTCAGGTTTAGGCAGAAGTGCTCCGGCTGCGACTGCGGCCCGGCACTTTTGCACGGCCCCCACCCAGGACCAAGCCCTTGGCCCCGCGCGGCCCGCAAGCGAAAACAACCTGGAGCGAGTGGCGGTGAGACTTTGCCGGAAGTGGCTCTACCGCCTGTAAA
>JBKDZY010000755.1:0-1872 GCA_047971765.1 Hyphomicrobiaceae bacterium
CGACAAGATCGGCCTGCACGCCGTGGCGCAGAGCCGTGCGCTCAAGGACGGCAAACTCAAGTGCTACTGGACGAGTACCACCAACAACATGCATGCGGGGCCGAACATCAACGGCGAAATCTACCCCGGCTGGCGCAATCTGGACACATTCGTTGTCGTCTCCGACGCCTATCCGACGGTCTCGGCGCTGGCCGCCGATCTGGTGCTGCCGTCCGCGATGTGGATGGAGAAGGAAGGCGCCTACGGCAACGCGGAGCGCCGCACGCAGTTCTGGCGCCAGCAGGTCAAGGCGCCGGGCGAGTCGAGATCCGATCTGTGGCAGTACATCGAGTTCTCCAAGCGCTTCAAGGTGGAGGAAGTCTGGCCGGCCGAACTCCTGGCGAAAAAGCCGGAATACAAGGGCAAGACGCTCTACGACGTGCTCTACGCCAACAAGGTGGTGAACAAATTCCCGAAGACGGAATTGGCCAGGGTCAACGAGCACGCGATCAAGGGCTACACGAACGACGAGTCTGAGGCCTTCGGCTTCTATGTGCAGAAGGGGCTGTTCGAGGACTATGCCCAGTTCGGGCGCGGCCATGCGCACGACCTCGCACCGTTCGATCTGTACCACAAGGCGCGCGGCCTGCGCTGGCCGGTGGTCGACGGCAAGGAAACGCTGTGGCGCTTCCGCGAGGGTTACGACCCGTACGTGAAGGCGGGCGAGGGCGTCAAGTTCTACGGCCACAAGGACAACAAGGCGGTGATCTTCGCGCTGCCCTACCAGGATCCTCCCGAGATGCCGGACAAGGAATACGACATGTGGCTATGTACCGGCCGCGTGCTGGAGCACTGGCACACCGGCTCGATGACCCGGCGTGTTGCGGAATTGCACAAGGCCGTCCCCGAGGCGCAGGTATTCATGCACCCGGACGACGCCAAAAAGCGCAAATTGCAGCGCGGCATGCTGGTCAAGGTCATTTCCCGGCGCGGCGAAATGACCGCGCGGGTCGAGACCAAGGGACGCAACAAGCCGCCGGTGGGCCTGATCTTCGTGCCGTTCTTCGACGAATCGCGGCTGGTGAACAAGCTGACGCTGGACGCCACGTGCCCGATCTCGAAGGAAACCGACTTCAAGAAGTGCGCGGTGAAGGTGACCCGCGCGTGAGAAAACCCTTCACCACAGAGACACTGAGACACAGAGTTTTATTACAAGAAATCTTCAAAGGCCGTCACCCCGGCGAAAGCCGGGGTCCAGTTCCGAGAAACTGTGAAAAATCCCAATCCCCACCGCAAAGACGCTAAGAACACCAAGGCAACGCAAAGGAAAGTACAAACAGACGCGTTGATGCTCTTTGCGTAACCTTCGCTCCTTTGCGTCTTTGCGGTAGATTCTTATTTTTTCACGGCCTCAGAGCGGCGGTCGGGCCGTCTCCCATCAATTCCCGAAGAAGGCCAGCACATCGTCCAGTTCGCGCGTCCGCCTCATCGGCGGCAAGCTGCGCCAGATGCGCTTGCCATAGTGCTTGGCGATCAGGCGCGGATCGCAGATCATCAGCACGCCACGGTCGGTCTCGTCTCGGATCAGCCGCCCGGCGCCCTGCTTGACGTTGATCACTGCGCGCGGCAACTGGTAATCCATGAAGGCGTTGCGTCCTTCGGCTTTCATGCGGTCGATGCGCGCCGACAGGACCGGGTCGTCGGGCGGCGCGAACGGAAGTTTGTCGATGACCACCAGCGACAGCGCCTCGCCGCGCACGTCGACACCCTCCCAAAAGCTCTGGCTGCCAACCAGGATGGCGTTGCCCAGTCGACGGAAACGTTCGAGCAATTCGTTCTTGCTGCCCTCCCCCTGGATCAGCAGCGGGAAATCGAGCCCGGCGCGCTGCAGAT
>JBKDZY010000756.1:0-2868 GCA_047971765.1 Hyphomicrobiaceae bacterium
GCGTAGTTGCCACCGCACTTGGCGGCGCCGGTGCCACCCGGGGCGGCACGTGTGTAGTGTTGCGACACCCAGATGGAAACGGCCGGCGCGCCGCTTTTGAAATAGCCGCCGACGGGTGAGAGAATGACCAGGAACAGGTATTCCGATGACGGCCTGACGCCGAGAAACACCTCGTTTGCGAACATGAAGGGCCGGATATAGAGCGACCCGCCCTCAACAGTCGGGAACCAGTCCCGGTCAATCTTGACGAGTTGGCGGATCGACTCGAGGAAGGTCTCTTCGGGCAGCGCCGGCATGGCCATGCGATGGGCGGACTGGTTGAAGCGCCGCGCATTGGCATCCGGGCGGAAGGTCGCCATCTGGCCGTCCGCCTGCTTGTAGGCCTTGAGACCTTCGAAGATCTCCTGGGCGTAGTGCAGGACGGCGGAGGCCGGATCAATCTGCAACGGCTTGCGCGCGGTAATCCTGGCGTCGTGCCAGCCCTTGCCTTCCGAATAGCGGACAATGGCCATGTGGTCAGTAAAGACCTTGCCAAAGCCGGGGTCCGCGAGCAGCCTGGCGCGCTCAGCCTCTGGCAGGCAGGCAGTATTGCGTTCCACCACGAACGACGGAGCGCTTTTCGCGGTGGCGTCACTCGGACCTGTCATGTGTCACCTCTCTCCGATCGTTTCCTCGGTTTTCAAATCCAGTATGGGATGCGGTTGGGCTTCAGCCCGGACATCAGTCAATTCGATCGTGATCGCTGGCTTCCGCCCTAGCAAGGATTGCTGTTCGTGGCGACACGCCTGCCCGGAGGGGCCGTTGCCGTTGCCAGAACCTCAAAACGGGCGGAAACTCTGCGATGACTTCCCCTGCCCTGCCAACCTTCGGCGTACCGTCAGGTAAACCGGTTGACGCGCAGTGAAAGGCCTTGCCATGGGTACCGATCGCCTCCAAATATGTCAACATGACTGACGTAAATCCAGCGCGCGCCCCAACGGGCCGGTCCGCCCCCGGAGGGCAGGACAAGACCAGCGCCGAGACCGTCAACGACCAGCAGCTTGTGGCTCTGGTCGAACTGCTGTTTTTCGCCTACCGCGACTTCGTGGGCGAGCCCGACGCCCTGCTCGCCGACCTCGGTTTCGGGCGAGCGCACCACCGTGTTCTGCACTTCGTCAATATCAACCCGGGTCTGCGGGTCGCGGACTTGTTGCAGAAACTCAAGATCACCAAGCAAAGCCTGTCGCGGGTTCTCAAGCAGCTTGTCGATCTCGACTATGTGGTTCAGGAGACCGGTTCCGTAGATCGGCGGGAGCGCCGCCTGCACCTGACCGACAAGGGGCGCACGCTGGCCGATCACCTTCTCACCCTGCAAAAGCGGCGGCTCGCCAAAGCACTGGATGCAGCCGGGCCCGATAGTGTAAAGACGGCCGCACTGTTTCTTGCTAGCGTTATCGAAGCGACCGACAGGCCGACGGCACAGGAGCTGATCGACCGGGCGCTCGGCGCGAAGCGGAAACCAGCACGCAAGAGGAGCCCTGAACGAGTATGAGCCCGGCCTCGGGATCCGAGCAGCGGCGCGAACCGCCGCCAGACAACGCACCACATATCCTTGTTGTTGACGATGACCACCGGATCCGCGACCTCGTCGCGCGCTTCCTGGGAGATTCCGGCTTCAGGGTTTCCACCGCATCGGACGTGAACGGCGCGCGCGCAGCGCTGCGCGGCTTGGCGTTCGACCTCGTTGTGCTCGACATGATGATGCCAGGAGAAACCGGCCTGTCGCTCGCGCGCGACCTCAAGGCGACGACCAGCATTCCCATCTGCATGTTGACGGCGCTGGCCGAGCCCGAGAACCGCATCGAAGGACTGGAGGCAGGCGTTGACGACTATATCGCCAAGCCCTTCGAGCCGCGGGAATTGCTGCTGCGGGTCCAGAATATCCTCAGACGGGGGGCAAGCCAGTCGTCGCCGCGGGATGAAATTACCATGGGCGAATACACGTTCCACGCCAGCCGGGGCGAATTGAGGCGGGGTGACGATTCGATCAAGCTCACCGAGCGCGAGCGCGATCTTCTGCGACTTTTTGCCGACAGGCCAGGGACGCCGATTGCGCGGCACGAACTGGCGGGCGATGATTCCACCGGCAGTGAGCGCGCCATCGACGTGCAGATCAACCGCCTGAGGCGGAAGATCGAGAATGATCCCTCGAACCCGATCTATTTGCAAACCGTGCGCGGCAAGGGTTACATCCTCTATATTGACTGAGTGGTCGTAAAACCGCCCTGTTTCTGAATACCAAGGATCGTCCCGGAGGTGACGCGGGACCGTGAACGATGCCGTCGTGACATCAACGCCCCGGCCGGAAGCCGACAAATGGCAGAAATCCTCTGCCAAACCCAAGACACGTGGGCGCTTCTGGTCCTGGCTATCGCACCGTTTTGGCAGGTTGCTGCCGACGGGGCTTTATGCACGCGCGCTGCTCATCCTCATCACGCCCATCGTGCTGCTCGAAAGCGTGGTCGCCTTCACGTTCATGGAGCGACACTGGCAGGCGGTCACGCGGCGGCTCTCGGAAGCAACAGCACGTGACATCGCCGCCCTTATCGACGTCTACGAGCACTACAAGGAGAATGACAACTACGCGCACCTGCTCGACATGTCGCGCGACAAGCTCGGCTTGACCATGCGCATACTCCCGCCGGGAGATCTGCCTGTCCCCCAGCCCAAGCCATTCTTCGCCCTGCTCGACCGCACCCTGTCGCGGGAGATCGCCAAGCAGATCAAACTGCCCTTCTGGATCGACACCATCGGGCAATCCGACCATGTCGAGATCAGAGTGAAGCACGACAAGGCTATTCTCGGCTTCCTGGCGCGGCGCAACCAGAC
>JBKDZY010000757.1:0-2986 GCA_047971765.1 Hyphomicrobiaceae bacterium
GCCGATAACTCCATCGCTCTGGCTTCGGGTGGAGCTACGCTTGCCGGCCAAAACGCCTCGGGCAAGCGGGCTCCACGGCAGGACACCAACTCCCTCGGACAGGCAAAGCGGTAGCATCTCCCGCTCCTCCTCGCGGTAGATCAGGTTGTAATGCGGCTGCATTGACACAAAGGTTGCCCAGCCATTCGCACGCTGGATGCCGATCGCTTTCATGAACTGCCACGCGAACATCGACGACGCGCCGAGATACCGCACCTTGCCCTGACGAACGACATCGTTGAGCGCCTCAAGGGTTTCCTCAAGCGGCGTCTCATAGTCGAAGCGATGCAGTTGCAGAAGGTCGATGTGATCCGTTCCAAGCCGCCGCAGGCTGCCTTCAACCGTATCGAAGACATGTTTGCGCGAAAGGCCACGGTCGTTAGGATCATCGCTCATCGGATTGTAGAGCTTGGTTGCGATCACCAGCTTGTGGCGCGGGAGCAGCGGCAGAAGCTTACTTCCCAAAATCTCCTCGCTGGCGCCGCGTGAATACATGTCGGCCGTATCAAAGAGATTGACGCCATGCTCGACTGCAGCCGCCAGTATCGGCGCGGACGCCACGGCATCCAGAACCCAAGGTGCCCAGTTGGGTGAGCCAAAGGTCATGCATCCCAACCCGATACGCGACACCTTCAGGCCGGTTCGGCCAAGATTGACATAGTCCATAGATTCACTGACCTCCTTATGGTCCTGCGGGCGTTCCGAAGCTTTCGGACACATATCCCAAAGGCAATCGGATAGCGCACTTCTGGATATCTGCCGCGTACGCCCCAAATTTCTAAGGAAAATCGACGCAGACCAGGAGTCTGCTGATTTCAGACAAGGTTTCGCCCACTCCGCCAACCGGAATCAAGCCCAAAATTTCCCCTAGGTCAAATCAAGCGGGAAGACCTCTTGTCAGAATCGAAATCGCCCGCTTAGTATGAAAGTGATATAAATGAGCATCACAGTTTGACCTTTCCTTTTGACGCCTCCTGCATCGATAAGTCCCTGCCGGTTCCCGTCGGGCAGCAGCTTTATGGACTTCTGAGTTACCACCTCTCTCACGGCGATCTGCCCAAGGGCACCAAGCTCCCGTCTGTCCGCAGGCTTGCCGCTGATCTGGGGATTGCGCAGGCAACCGTCGCGCATGTCTATCAAAAGCTGCGGGATGCCCGCTTGATGGAGCTCAGAAAAGGGTCCGGCGCCTATACCTGCCTGTCGATCTCGCAGCAGGCCGATCACGGCCTGACCGCACTGCGCACGGATATCGAAGTTCTTCTGAACAAGGCCGAGCGGCTCGGCGTTTCGCCCATGTCACTCGTCTCGATGGTCAATGCACAGGCGCAGATGCGCCGCGCGCGGCCGGGCCTCCGGATCATCTTTGCCGTTATCTTCGAGGGGCCTGGCGCCGACTATATCGACGCGGTGCGTCCGCTCCTATCACCGAACGACCGGATTTCTATGGTGACCTTCGACGCCCTGCGCACCGAAGAAGTTGCTCGGGAGATGTGCCGTAAGGCCGATCTCGTTCTGACCTTCCTGCACCGCGAGACCGAACTGGCCGCAATCATTCCCGGAGCACCAATCCTGGGGCTGCGGTTTATCCCGTCGAACGAAACGCGAAGAGCGCTGGCGACAATCGACCCACGCGCACGGGTGGCCGCGATCACACAACTCAAGGACTACATCGCCATCATGCGCCCCAGCGTTACGCGCTTTGCCCCGCATGTGTCGGATATCACGGTGAGTTGGTCCTATGCGCCGGATCTCGATGCGATCATCGCGGAATCCGACGTGGTGATATACGCCACCGGCGCCGATCACATCGCCCGCATGGTCCGCCCGGGGATCACCTGTTTCGAATACCGCCACGCCCCCGACCCGGCTGTTCTGGAAAATGAGCTTGCACCCAGACTTGCGGCGCTTCGCGACAGTCTTCAGCAAAACCTGAAAGTCGTTGGCGGATAGGGCCGCCACGGCAAGCATAAAACCGAAAGAACAGGAGATGGAGGTATGAAAAAGGGTCTACTTGCCAGCGTTGTGGCCGCAACGATCGCCAGCCTCGTGGCGGGCAGTGCTTTTGCGCAAGATAAACTCGTTATCGGGATTGATGTGGACGCCGGAACGCTGGACCCGCGCCTTGCACGGGACACCTCCGCATTTCGGACGACCAACCTCATCTTCTCTGGGCTGGTTCACTTGACCCCGTCGCTCGAAGCGGTGCCCGATCTGGCCGAGAGTTGGGAAAGCCCCGACCCGCAAACCGTCATCTTCAGGATGCGCGAGGGCCTTGTCTTCTCGGACGGATCGCCACTCACAGCCGAAGACGTTGTCTATACATTCACCACAATTACAAACCCCGACTTCAACGCACCGCAGCGGGCGCTGTATTCGCCCATTGCCAGTGTCGAAGCGGTGGATGACCTGACGGTCCGTTTCAACCTGTCGTCACCCTATGCGCCGCTGCTCAGCTATCTGGATATGGGCATCGTGCCGTCGGACTATGCCGAGTCCGGGGCCGATCTGGCGACAAGCCCGATTGGTGCAGGCCCCATGGTTCTCGACAACTGGGCCCGCGGCTCGGAGATCGCGCTTTCGGCCTCCCAAAGCTATTGGGCGGGGACCCCGGAAACCGGACAGGTCACGCTCCGCATCGTGGGCGACAACTCGGCTCGTGCGCAGGCGTTCGAGGCCGGAGATCTCGATGTGGTCCAGTCGCCCCTTTCGCCGAACGACATTCAGCGTCTTGCGGCGGACGAAAGGTTCGGCAACGCGATCATGGCGGGTCTAGGTGTGACCTATCTCAACTTCAATACCTCCGATCCTATGCTGTCGGATCCGGCGATGCGCCAGGCGTTCGCGATGCTGGTCGATCAGGGCACCATCGTGAACGACATCTATCAGGGCGTCGACGAGGTGGCGAACTCGGTCATCCTGCCATCGTCCTGGGCCTATGATGCGGGGG
>JBKDZY010000758.1:0-7828 GCA_047971765.1 Hyphomicrobiaceae bacterium
GAAAACATCGGCACCTGCGTCGAACAGTTTCTCGATCATGGCGGCGTCGGAGCTTGCAGGTCCGAGCGTTGCCAGAATCCGTGCCTTGCGTTGACGCCGCATGTCTGAAGTCTCCCTGGCCTTTGCTGCGATGCACAATAATCACTGGGTTAGCATGGTTTTCGGCCTAGGCCCAGCCACACATTATGCGGGCATCGGGTGCGCAGAGCCTCGGATCGGCCGCCGCCGTCAGTTGGCGCCACCCCCCGTGAACGCGCGGTAGGCACGCTCGTAGCCATCCATGACATGCGCTTCGGTGTAGCCGCCCAGCACTTTCGCGCGTGCCGCCGCCCCGAGCCGCATCCGCAAGGCATGATCCGTCGCCAGTTTCTCCAGCGCATCGGCCAGTGCAGCCGGATCTCCCGGCGGCACGATCAATCCTTCCTGCCCATGGGTCACGAAATGGCGGCATCCGGGAACATCGCTGACAATGGATGCCCGTGCCGACGCCGAGGCTTCCAGCAGTGCTCTCGGCATCCCCTCCCGGCTTCGCGCCGGCAGGACGAAGATGTCGGCGTCGCGCCACACCGATGCCACGTCGCTCGTGAAACCCATGTAGCGGCGGCTGGTGCCGTTCGCCCAGGCCAGGAGTTGGTCGGATGGAATGGCTTCCGGGTTGCCATCGTCCGTGCTGCCATAAAGGGCAATATCGAGTTTGACGCCCCGCGCATCGAGCAGATCGGCAGCGGCCATCAGCACATCCACGCCCTTTGGGCGGATCATGCGCGCCACATAGGCCGCAATGGGCACGGCGTGGCCGGTTTCGGGCTGCGCGGAAAAGGCCTCGGGATCTATCCCTGCCCCGCCCAGCATGGTCACGCGATCCCCTGGTCTGACGCCGCCAGCTTCGAGGAACGCAAGGTCTTCCGGGTTCTCGACCAGCAGCCAGCTTCCGGGCCGCTTCATGACCCCGCGCATCACGCGCAGCGCGCCCTTCCGCGCGATACGGGCCTTCGCCGTATCCGAGATGGCCAGAAATCCCAGTCCCGTCATATGGATCACGGTGTGGGGCGGACGCCGGAGGGACGTGGCGAGCCCACCGAGCACGATCGGCTTCATGGCAATCAGGTGCACCACATCCGGGGCCTCGGCCCTCAGGATGTCGCGCAGCCGGCGCACGGTTTTCGCCTCGCGCACCGGGTTCATCGACGACCGGTTGTAGGAAAGATCCATGGTCCGTGCCCCGAGAGCTTCGATCTCGGGCATCCGGCCGGATGAGCGCGTCACCACCACCACGTCGCTGGCCAGCCGCACCAGTCGACGGATCAGCGGCTGGAAATGCGACAGCGCGAACCAATCCTCGGTGACGCACACCATCACCTTGCCGATGCGCATGTGTCCGTGCGCGGCCACCGCATTGGGAAGCGCTTGGCCGGGCGTGGGCGATGGGCTGTGTGTCTGCGGATCGGTCATGGCGAGCCCATGTAGCCTGGAACGTTGGCCGCCGCCACCGCGATGACGGGGCCGGCGCGACAAAGACGCGCAATCATGCAGCGAGAGCAGCAGGTGTGATGCGTGCTGGTCACGATGCCGCCCGGCTGCAATGCGGCGCATACGAACGGGCCTTGCAGCAGACAGGTTGCTCGGTTACCGCTCCTTTCCATGAAACTTTATCGCGCCTTCGCAACGGTCGGCAGCTTTACGTTGGCAAGCCGCCTGCTCGGTTTCCTGCGGGATATCACCTTGGCGGCCGTCCTGGGTGCTGGCCCGGTGTCGGAGGCGTTTGTCGTCGCGTTCCGGTTTCCCAACCTGTTTCGGCGCTGGTTTGGCGAGGGTGCATTCAACGCCGCTTTTGTACCCTTGTTCGCCAAGCGCCTGGAAGCTGAGGGACACGAAGCCGCGCGCGGCTTCGCATCGCAGGCGTTGTCCGGGCTGACGTTCGTCCTGGTGATCCTGTCGTCGGTGGCCATGATCGCCATGCCGTGGGCCATGTACCTGTTGGCGCCGGGCTTTGCGGATGAGCCCGAGAAGTTCGATCTGGCCGTCTCCATGTCGCGGATCGCCTTCCCCTATCTCCTGTGCATGTCGCTGGTGGCGTTGCTCTCTGGCGTGCTCAACTCGGTTGGACGCTTTGCCGAAGCGGCGTTTGCGCCAATTCTCCTCAATATCGTGCTGCTGGTGACGATGGCCCTGGCCTGGTGGCTGGGCTACGGCAACGACCCGCGCACGGGCTATATGCTGGTGTGGGGTGTGTTCCTCGCAGGTATTCTCCAGCTCTTGAGCCTTGTCTACGGGGCCCATCGTGCAGGCCTCGTGCCGCGCCTCGTGCGCCCGCGCTGGACCGAGGACATGAAGCAGCTCCTCAAGCTCGGCATTCCGGGCATCATTGCGGGTGGCGCCACCCAGATCAACATCGTCATCGGCGGCATGATCGCGTCGCTGCAGACGGGAGCCGTGGCCTGGCTCTACTACGCCGACCGCCTCTATGGGCTTCCCTTGGGCATCATCGGCATTGCCATCGGCGTCGTGCTGCTGCCGGACATCTCCCGTCATCTGAGGGCCGGAGACCAGGACGCCGTGCTGGATGCCCAGAACCGTGCGCTCGAACTCTCGATGCTTTTGACCATTCCGGCGGCAACCGCGCTGGCTGTGGTGCCGGGACCGATCGTGTCTGTGCTGTTCGAGCGGGGTGCCTTCACGGCTGCCGACACGCGCGCGGTCTCGGGGGCGCTGGCCATCTTCGCGCTGGGCCTGCCGGCATTCGTGCTGCAGAAGGTGTTCCAGCCTGGCTATTTCGCGCGTGAGGATACGGCCACGCCCATGCGCTACACCGCCTGGAGCCTCGGGCTTGGCACGGTCGGGTCTTTCGCCTTGTTTTTCCTGTTCCCCTATTTCGGCTGGTCGTCCCATCTGGGCATTGCGGTCGCCACCAGTGCCGGCGCGTGGCTCAACGTGGCTCTGCTCTATCTCGGCCAGAGGCGCATGGACTATTTCATTGCCGACCGGCGCCTGCGCCGCGCCTTGCCGATGATCCTGCTGTCCGCCCTGGTGCTGGCGATGGGGCTTGTCGCGGGCGTCATCTATCTGGAGCCATGGCTCGCGCAGGCCAATCGGTTCGTCGTTCGCGCCTCGGCCCTGACAGCGCTCGTCTGTGGCGGCTGTGTGCTCTATTTCGCAGCCGTTTTCGCAACCGGCGGCATCAGTCCGCGGTTCCTCAAGCGGCTGATCCGCAGGCCTGCCCGGTGATCTGAACTTCCGACACTTGCGCGTGACCGCCCCGCCCGCAGACGGCTGCACCCGTTGGCCTGTCTGATGGCGTGTTGCGTGGGGTTCCGGTCGCGCTACCATGGCCCGGGAATGCAGTTGTGCGGTTGGTGTGAGGCCGAACCATGAAAATTACCGACGTCTCCGTTACGCTCTTCGCCTGGGATGACATTCCCGCGACCCAGTACGGACGCCACACCGGCCGCTTTGTCGGCCAGAGCGATCTTGGTCTGGTGACGGTCACGACCGACCAGGGGATCGAAGGCCACGCCTTTCTCGGGTCCGCCAGCAAGCCTGCCAGCATGGACGCGAACCTCATCGTCAAGGCGTTGAAGCCGATGCTCGTGGGAGAGGACCCGCTCGACCGCGAGCGCCATTTCCAGCGCATGTGGGGCCGCACCCGCATGAACAACCAGCTCCGCGTGCTGGGCGCGGTCGATGTGGCGTTGTGGGATGTGGCCGGCAAGGCAGCCAACATGCCGGTGCACAAGCTGATGGGGAGTTTCCGGACGAGCGTGCCGGCCTATGCGTCGTCCGCCGTGCTGCCATCGCCGGAGGCCTATGCCGAAGAGGCTCAAGCGTTCAAGGCGCGCGGCTGGGGAGCCTACAAGATCCATCCACCGACCCAATGGCAGACCGACATCAAGGTATGCGAGGCCGTGCGCAAGGCCGTCGGCGACAATTATCGCATCATGCTGGATTCCACCTGGTCCTACGACTATGTGGCCGCGCTGCGGGTTGGCCAGGCCATCGAGCGCCTGGGCTTCTACTGGTATGAGGACCCGCTCGTCGAGGATGATCTCAATGGCTACGTCAAGCTGAAGGCGTCACTGTCCATTCCCATCGTCGCAACGGAATATACGCCCGGCGGGCACACGGCCTATGTGCCGTGGCTCATGTCGCGCGCGACCGACTATCTGCGTGGTGATGTGGCCGTGAAGGGAGGCTTGACGGGCTGCTTGAAGACGGCCCATCTCGCCGAGTGTTTCCACATGAACTATGAGGTCCACCACGGCGGCAACTCGCTCAATAACGTGGCCAATCTCCATTTGATCATGGCCATACGCAATTGCGAGTATTTTGAGGTGCTCCTCCCCGACGCCGCGCAGAAGTATGGGCTCGCGGCGGATATCGAGGTGGGTGCCGATGGTCTGGTGCACGCGCCCTCCAGGCCTGGCTTGGGCGCGGAGATTGATTTCGAGCTGATCAAGCGCAAGCAGATCGCGGTCCTGTCGTGACCTCGTGCGCATCGACGTTGCACGGCTGAGGCGAAAGAGCCGCGAAACACGCGCGCGCCCTGCACCCAGCCAGTGCCGGCCGGAGGCGGCATCTGGCTCAGGCCGCAACCGCGGCCCGGCGCTTATGCGCCGCGCCCGCGCAGGACCAGGCCGCAGGCCGATACGGTCCGTGAGCGAGAACTGCACACACGCGCGCCCACTCAGGCTCGTGCACCGAGCGCTGCCAGCGCTTCCAGGCGGCCCGGACGGTCCGGCACGGGATCACGAATCGCGGTGAACCTCGCGAGTGCAGCCTGATAGGCCTCGGGCAGCGCGTTTTGCCGGGCACCGCCCAGCACCAGGTCGCGATACCAGTCGAATGGTTTCAGCGCACCATCCCTGTGCCCGTCTTGCGCGATGTAGCTGATGGCCCGGTAGGGCACGTCACGGGCGGGAGCAGCGATGGCGAGGTCATCGGCACGCTCGTAGCCCCGGCCCCGGCCTTCGATGCGGTCAAGGACGTTGCAATCGTCCTTGGCAAGCGTGAAGACGACACCCCACACTGCGGCGCCTGGCGCATCGGAGGGAAAGATCACCGCCTTGCCCGATCCGTCGCCACCTGTCTTGCTGAAATCGAGCTCCCAGCCGTCGAGGCGCCCGATGCCGACGGCCCGCGCGGATGGGCAGCGCCGGGTAAGCCGTGCATGAAGCATGTTCGAGCCGTAAGCGAAATAATACATGTTCCTCCACCGGGCCGGGCAGCGCCGAGGGTGCGTTTGAGCTATACTATGTCGCGCAAAGGATTTGTGGGGGCAATGTCATTCCGGCTGTCGGTCGTGCGCGCGGCTGGACTGAAGGCAGGACCGCACGCTGCCGCGACAGGTCGGCGAATGGAAGGGCGCATGGGAGGGGGCCTCATGAGCACATCGGAAGAAGAGCTGCGCGACAAGCTGCGCAAGATCGAGGCGCTGTTCGCAGGAGCCACCACGCCGGGCGAGCGGGAAGCCGCAGGGGCCGCGGCCGAGCGCATCCGACAGAGGCTGGGCACCGCCACGGTCACCGAACCAGCGGTCGAGTTGCGCTTCGCGATCCACGACCCCTGGTCACGCAAGCTGTTCCTGGCGTTGAGCCGCCGCTACGGCATCCAGCCGTATCGCTATCCGAGAATGAAGCGCCAGAGCCTCGTCGTCTGTGCGCCTGCCTCTTTCGTGGAAGGCGTGCTTTGGCCAGAATTCAGTGCTCTCAATGAGGCCTTGTCGAGCTATTTGATGCAGATGACCGAGCGCGTCATCCACGAGGCCGTACATGCCGACACGGCCGAAGCCGAGGAACGCCAGCAGCTGCCATGATGATCCGGCTGCCGGCGAGCAAGGCGCGCATTCGACGCACGCCCCTTTGTCCAATCGCAAGGCAATTTCGATGAATTATCCAATTGAATCGCCAGAAGATGTTGCCTTTGGCAGCAATTTGCCCTGAACATGGGGGGAAGGCCCTTTCCGGTCGGTCCTGGATTGTCGCAACACCAGTTGCCATCTATGGTCGCAGAGATACCTGCTCCTCCAAGGAGGATACTTCTCAGTGCAGCCAAGACCTGAAAACTACGAATTCGATCTTGACGAGGCGCTGTCGTCTGTCGTCGGGATCAAGTCGATCATTCCTTCGGATGCCTACACCGCCGATACATTGGGTACCGAAAGAATTGGCCATGGTGTCTTGATTGGTGACAGCGGTGTCGCGGTAACCATCGGATATCTGGTCACCGAAGCGGAAACAGTCTGGCTGACGCTGGCGAACGGCAACACGGTTCCGGGGCATGTGATTGGTTTCGACCAGGAAACCGGCTTCGGGCTGGTCCAGGCGCTGGCCCGCATCGACCTGCCCTCCTTGCGTCTGGGTGACAGTTCCGCGGTTGAGGTTGGTGATCCGGTCCTGCTTGCCGGCCATGGCGGACGTGACAGTGCGGTGGAAGCAACCGTCGTCGCGCGCCAGGAGTTCGCCGGATACTGGGAATACGTCCTCGATCAGGCCATATTCACGGCGCCAAGCCATCCCCACTGGGGCGGCACGGCCATGATCGGCGAAGATGGCACATTGCTGGGCATTGGTTCTCTGCAGGTGCAGCAGGTGATGAAGGCTGGCGAGGCCGAGGACATCAACATGATCGTCCCCATCAATCTGCTGAAACCGATCCTTGATGAAATGCTGCTGCACGGCGGGGCAGACCGCCCGGCCCGGCCGTGGCTGGGCCTCTACGCCACCGAGGCCGGCAATCGCATCGCCATCGCCGGTATTGCGCCGCGTGGTCCGGCCCGCCGTGCCGATGTCAGGTCGGGCGACATCGTGCTTTCCGTAGATGGCCTGGAAGTGACTGATCTGGCATCATTCTTCCGTAGGATCTGGTCCCTGGGAAATGCCGGTGTCGAGGTTCCCATGCGCATTCATCGCAATGGCCGGACGCTGGATCTTTCCGTTCGCTCGGCTGACCGGCGCCAGTTCCTCAAGCGGCCCGTCATTCATTGATGGATGCGGGTTGGCGGGTTGGCGCAGCGCAGGCTGCGCCTCCCACGCCATGTGCATGGCACATGGCGTGTCCTCTTCACGCGACATGTTATTTGAATGTCCAACCACTGGCATGGTATCGCGGCACATCTCACCAATCCGGATTTGCGGGGGTATAGTCATGCACGGTCAGGGGCAATCGCCTTCGGGTGCGTCGAGCAGCGTTCGGGTCTGGGACGGGCCGACGCGCATCTTTCATTGGCTGCTTGTCATCCTTGTGGCTGCGGCCTGGTTGTCCGATGAAATCGGTGGCAGCGCCTTCAAGTGGCACAAGTGGAACGGGTATGCCGTCCTGGTTTTGATCGTCTGGCGCCTTTTGTGGGGCCTCTTTGGCAGCTCGACGTCACGGTTCCGCTCGTTCATCTACGGGCCGGGAGCCGTGTTGGGCTATGCCCGCGACTTCCTGTTGCGCCGCCCCAGGCACTTCCTGGGTCATAATCCTCTGGGCAGCTTGTTTGTCCTCGCCTTGCTGGCTCTGGTCGGGGTGCAGGCCGTGCTCGGCCTGTTCACCTATGACGACCACGACAATTTTGTCGGCGGTCCGCTCGTCGACAAGGTGCCCGACGCGGTCTGGTCGGCCGCGACCCATTACCACCATGAGATCTTCTATCTGCTCCTTGCGGTCATTGCCATCCACATCCTGGCGAACGTTGTCTACTTCATCTGGAAACGGGAAAACCTTGTCCGCGCCATGATCACGGGCCGCAAGCCGCGCATGGTGTTCGAAGACGAACAGGAAGCGGCCGTTGCCGGCTGGTGGCGCGCCATTTTGTGTCTCGCCGTTTCCCTCGCGATCGTCTTTGGCGGCA
>JBKDZY010000759.1:0-3495 GCA_047971765.1 Hyphomicrobiaceae bacterium
CCCGCATCCTTGCCGAGGACATCCTCGGTTATGGATCTGGGCATTTGCGACGGGGTCTCGAGCACGCCGACGATGGGCATGATGAGGAAGAAGAAGGCGAAGTAGTAAACGGTCAAGATCCGTGCCCAGAACACGTACACGCCTTCAGGTGGCTGCGAACCGAGATACCCGAGGCAGACGAACGAGATGAAGAACAGGACCAGGAACCATTTGTAGATCGGCCGGTAGCGCGAGGAGCGCACGCGGCTGGTGTCGAGCCAGGGCACGAACAGCCAGACGAGGATGGAGCCGAACATCAGGACGACGCCGCCGAGCTTGGAGGGCACCGCGCGCAGGATCGCGT
Organism: Hyphomicrobiaceae bacterium; assembly: GCA_047971765.1. Taxonomy (GTDB): domain Bacteria; phylum Pseudomonadota; class Alphaproteobacteria; order Rhizobiales; family Hyphomicrobiaceae. Next base: position 344 of record JBKDZY010000759.1, read on the forward strand.
AGAACGGCAGGTAGTACCATTCCGGAACGATGTGCGGGGGGGTCACCAGCGGATTGGCCTCGATGTAGTTGTCGGCATGGCCGAGGAAGTCGGGTGCATAGAAGACGAACCACGCGAACAGCATGAGGAACACGAAAACCGCGAACAGGTCCTTCATCACCGCGTAGGGCGACATGGGAACCGCGTCCGACTTGGTCTTGATGTCGACGCCGGTCGGGTTGTTCTGGCCCACGACGTGTAAGGCCCAGATGTGCAGCGCAACCACGCCCGCGATCACGAACGGGAGCAGATAGTGCAGCGAGAAGAAGCGATTGAGCGTGACGCCCGAAACCGAGTAGCCACCCCACAGCCACTGCACGATCTTGGTGCCCAGGCCCGGAATGATGGCATCGAGTGATGAGAACAGGTTCGTGATAACGGTTACGCCCCAGAAGCTCATCTGGCCCCATGGCAAGGTGTAGCCGAGGAAGCCGGTGGCCATCATCAGCAGGTAGATGACCACGCCGATGATCCAGAGGATCTCGCGCGGTGCCTTGTAGGAGCCGTAATAGAAGCCACGGGCAATGTGGATGTAGACGGCCAGGAAGAACATCGAGGCGCCGACGGCGTGGACGTTGCGGAGCAACCAGCCGTAGTTCACGTCACGCCGGATGTGTTCGATGGAGTCGAAGGCCATCTTGTCGGACGGAATATAGTGCATCGCGAGAACGATGCCTGTCACGATCTGGATGGCGAGACAGAACGACAAGATGGCGCCAAACGTCCACATGTAGTTTAGGTTCCGCGGGGTCGGGAAGTCGATGAACTGACCGTGCATCATGCGGGTGACCGGCAGGCGCTCATCGAGCCATTGCTCGAGCCGCGAACGCGGCTTAAAGGTGTCTTCGTGCTGTGCCATGGGGCCTTATTCCTTGGCGCATCGGCTGCTCGTCCCTCCAGCAAAGGCCGGAAAGACGGCGGTCGAGCGGCTTAGCCGATCTTGATCTTGGTCGGTGTCATGAAATTGTACACCGGAACCTCGAGGTTGGCGGGAGCTGGACCTTTGCGGATGCGGCCAGCCGTATCGTAGTGCGATCCATGGCACGGGCAGAACCAGCCACCATAATCTCCGCGCGCGTCGCCCAAGGACTGACCTTTCGGGATGCAGCCCAGGTGGGTGCAGATCCCGATCATGATCAGCCAGTTCTCGTGGCCCTTCTTGGTGCGATTGGCATCCGTGGCCTGGGCCGCTTCCGGCAGCGCATCGTTGCGCGCCTTGTCGTCCCTGAGTTCGCTCATCTTGACGGCCTTGGCCTCGCCGATCTCCTTCTTGGTGCGGTTGCGCACGAAGATCGGCTTGCCGCGCCACATCACGGTAATCGCCTGCCCTTCCTGGACAGGTGACAGGTCAACCTCGACCGATGCCAATGCCTGCGTGGAGGCGTCGGGGTTCATCTGCTGGACAAGCGGCCATAGCGTTGCTGCTGCGCCGACGGCGGCCCAGCTCGTTGCCGCAACCGTCAAGAAATCTCGACGGTTCGGGTTTTCCGTCTCAGACGCCAAATTGGCCTCCCTAGATCCTCTTCGCGTCCCGATGTCTTCAAGACACGATCTGTTTCGCGCCAGACAATGCTGTCGTCCCGCTGTCTGGAAAGTTTAGAAGCGCCCTGTTGTGCGCATTACAGGGCGAATTGACGCGTGATGTTTTTTGCATCGTTTGATCATCGCCACAACCAGGAGCGCGCGATTGCAAGAGGGGCAATTTGGCGCATAGCGGTCTGACACACGGCTTGTGCCATGATTTCAACGCACTGCACTGACGGCAAGGGGTGGAGGCGTTTTCTGGTTTCTCCACAGGGGCCGTTTCAGCGCGTGGCTGATCCGTGGTACGAGCGTGGTGTGCACAATGGAGATCCCGCGCGGTTGGAAAGTAAATTATTTCCAGTCAGTTAGTTCCTCGTGTTGCCAGGATTGCAAAACGTTGCCTGTGCATTCTTAAGGGGCAGAGGCCCTCTGCGGTTGCGAAGGCGGTACAAGTTCTCGTCGTCACGCTGAGAAGGAGCGGTAGGAGGCAGGCATGGAGCCGCCAGGTCGTGCGCTCTGCCGGGATTGTTGCGAATGGCTCGAGGATGCGCGTGAAAATTGTTCGTCTTGCGGGTCATCGCGTCTCGTTCGTCATCGGGAGCTTGAAGGTCTGTCGATTGCCCATATCGATTGCGATGCCTTCTATGCGTCGATCGAGAAACGGGACCGACCGGAGCTTCTTCATGAGCCCGTCATAGTCGGCCATGCCGGCGGGCGGGGTGTGGTGGCGACTGCTTGCTATATCGCGCGTCGGTTTGGTGTGCGTTCCGCGATGCCGATGTTCCAGGCTCTGGAGCGATGCCCGCAGGCGGTGGTGATCCCGCCCGATATGGCCAAATACCGGAGCGTCGGCCTGGAAGTCCGGGAGATCTTTCGGGAGGCAACGGATACCATCGAGCCGGTGTCGCTGGACGAAGCCTATCTGGACCTCTCCCCTGAATTCCTGAAGGAGCCGATGCTGCCCGCCCAGGCGCTGGCCCACATATCGCATCGGGTCGAATCCGATATCGGCATTACGGTCTCGATCGGACTTGCCCCCAACAAGTTTCTCGCAAAGCTGGCGTCGGAGCAGGAAAAGCCGCGCGGGTATTCCGTGATTGGCCGGGCTGAAGCTCAGGGGTTTCTCGCCAATCTGCCGGTCGGCAAGATCAATGGGGTCGGGCCGCAAACCCGCAAGCGGCTGGAGGCTGCGGGCGTGGAAACGGTGGGCGACCTGCAGCGCTTGAGCGAAGCGGAGCTGGTGGCGCGCTATGGCCGGTTCGGGCGCCGTCTTGCCCGGTTTGCGTTGGGTGAGGATGAACGGCAGGTGACGCCAGACAGGCCGACGAAGTCGATCTCGGCGGAGACCACCTTTCGCCGTGACACGGGTTCGGCCAACGAGTTGATGGCAACGCTCGAGCGTCTTGTGCCGCGCATCGCCAGCTCGCTCGAGCGCACGGGGCTTGCCGGTACGGCGGTGGTGGTGAAGCTGAAAACACGGGATTTCCAGATCGTGACGCGGACGAAGCGACTTCCGCCTCCGACGCAGAAGACCGATGTGATGCTCGAAGCGGCGCGAGGGCTGGTCGAGAAGGAGGCGGATGGGCGCT
>JBKDZY010000760.1:0-6195 GCA_047971765.1 Hyphomicrobiaceae bacterium
GCAGTCAGGGCACGGCCATCGAGCATCGCCACCAGCATCGCCATCCGGGTCGGGTCGCCCGCCAGTCCGGAGAGTTCAGCAATACGGTTGAGCGTCGTCATTTCTCGGGTTCTCCGCCGTCGGGGATGCCGGCCATGCGCGGCTGGTCATCGGTCTCGCTCGAGCCTTGCATTTTTGCATTTGCCGTAGCTTCGGTGGTGATCGTAACATTCATGGCGACAAGCTGTCAGGACAGGGTTGAAGGCCCACCTCTTGACCGACGGGTGAGGGCAATGGGACCAATCGGAGTGGCGCCCGGATGACAGCAACAATCACGCCGGCAGCCCGGCCGTTCTACGGCTGGCGCGTTGTCGCCGCAGCCTTCGTATTGGCGCTTTTCGGCTGGGGTTTCGGCTTCTACGGCCCACCCGTCTTCCTGCATGCAATCCACGAGAGTCGTGGCTGGCCGATTTCGGTGATCTCGGCCGCGATGACCTGCCACTATCTGGTCGGTGCCCTCACGGTCGCCTGCCTGCCGTCGTTGCATGCCCGGTTCAGCATCGCAACGGTCACGCTGGTTGCGGGCCTGTGCCTGGGCTTCGGCTTCTTCGGATGGGCGGTGGCGGCGGAACCCTGGCAGCTTTTCCTGGCGACCATTGCCAGCGGTATCGGCTGGGCCGCGACCAGCTCGGCGGGCATCAACGCCATCGTCGCGCCGTGGTTCGAGCGCAAGCGCGTGGCCGCCCTCGGCATGGCCTACAACGGCGCCAGCATCGGCGGCCTGGTGTTCTCGCCCCTGTGGGTGGCCCTGATCGCGTGGTTGACCTTCCCCATCGCCGTCGGTTCGACGGCTGTCGTTATGATGGTCATCGTCGGGCTGATGTCGGTGCTCGTCTTCTCGCGCACGCCGCAATCCATGCACCAGGCCGTGGATGGCGATACCCCGGATGATCCGCCGCGGCAGAGCGTGACAGCCCCCTGGGCCAGGCCTCTCCCGGGCCGCGACTTGCGGCGCAATCGCCAGTGGCAGACCTTGACCGCGGCCATGGCGCTCAGCCTGTTCGCCCAGATGGGGCTGGTCTCGCATCTGTTTTCGATGCTGGTACCGGCGCTGGGTGACAAGCCCGCGGGCATCCTGATGGGGGCTGCGACCGGGCTTGCCATGGCCGGCCGCATGGTGCTGCCGGTGATCATGCCGAAGGGCACAGACCGGCGGCTGGCCGCGGCCTGCAACTACAGCATGCAGATTGTCGGAACATTTTGCCTGTGGGCAGCCAACGGCACGTCGGTGCCGCAGCTGATCGTCGGAACCTTGCTGTTCGGCGCCGGCATTGGCAATTCGACGTCGCTGCCACCCCTTATTGCCCAGGTCGAGTTCACCAGGAGCGATGTCCAGCGCGCCATCGCCCTCATGATCGCGACAACCCAGGCCATCTATGCCTTTTCGCCGGCAACTCTTGGTGTTTTGCGTGATATTTCAATGGCTCACGGGGCCGGGCCGGGCGCCGCGCCTGTCCTGTTCGTACTGGTGGGAGCAATGCAGATCCTGGCCATGCTGATGATGCTGGCCGGTCGCCGGACGGCCTGAAAGCTTGTTGTTCCGGCGCTCCAGCGGGGTGAAAAAAGGCTCTGCAACTTGTGTTCCAAACGCTGAAAAGCGGCAATTCGTCGGACCCTCAACAGACATTCTCCGTGTCAAACCGGATTGCCGCACTGGGTTCAGCGCGTTAATAAGGCCAATGCATTCCCAATAAAGCCTGTGGAGATACGACCTGATGGCTGGCGCCGAGACGCATGCTCCCGCACGGAAAGAGCGACCGCTCTCTCCACATTTGCAGATCTATAGCCGCACGATCAGCATGATGATGTCGATCGTGCATCGCATTACGGGCGGTGCCCTGTATTTCGGCACGCTGCTGCTGGCGTGGTGGCTGATCGCGGCCGCCATCGGTCCCGATTACTTTGCTTTCGTGAACGGCCTGTACGGCTCGCCCCTCGGGATGATCATCCTGTTCGGCTACACCTGGGCCCTGATGCATCACATGCTGGGCGGCATGCGCCACTTCATCTGGGATACCGGCCGCGCATTCGATCTGGAGAGCATCAGGAAGTTCTCCTGGTTGAGCCTGATCTGCTCCATCGCGCTGACCATCATCATCTGGTTCGTCGTTCTTTCGGCAAAGGGAGTGCTCTGAACCATGTCTGCTCCGTTGCACCCCAATCCCTCCCCCACCGCAGCTCGCATCCGCACACCGCTGGCACGTGCGCGCGGCCTCGGCTCTGCAAAGTCCGGTACCGACCATTTCTGGCTGATGCGGGTGACCGCCGTTGCGAATGTGGTCCTCGCCATCTGGTTGACGATCAGGCTTGTCGGCCTGGTTGGCGCTGATTATGCGGCCGTCAAGTCGGCTCTCGGAAATCCTGCGGTCGGCATTCCTCTGCTGCTCTTCATCATCTCCGGCATGATGCACATGCGTCTCGGTATGGAATCGATCATCGAGGACTACGTGCATACCGAAGGCTGCAAGGTTGTCGCCCTGATGTTGAACACGTTTTTCGTGCTCGTCGTCGGGCTTGCCTGTGTCTACGCCGTTTTGAAACTAACATTCGGGGTTTGAAGCAATGACCGACACCTCCCCCAAGTCGAACGGCGCCGCAAAGCCGGCCGTTAACGGCAAGGCCTATCCGTTCATCGATCACACCTATGACGTTGTTGTCGTGGGAGCTGGCGGCGCTGGTCTGCGTGCGACGCTCGGTTGTGCCGAAGCCGGTTTGAAGACGGCCTGTGTCAGCAAGGTGTTCCCGACCCGGTCACATACCGTGGCAGCCCAGGGCGGCGTTGCCGCCTCGCTTGGCAACATGGGTCCAGACAACTGGCAATGGCACATGTACGACACCGTCAAGGGATCCGACTGGCTCGGTGACCAGGACGCGATCGAGTACCTGTGCCGCAACGCACCCCAGGCCGTCTACGAGATGGAGCACTATGGCGTGCCGTTCTCGCGCACCGAGGATGGGCGGATCTACCAGCGCCCGTTCGGTGGCATGACCACCGAGTTCGGCGAAGGCCCGCCCGCTCAGCGCACGTGCGCGGCGGCTGATCGCACCGGCCACGCCATGCTGCACACGCTCTATGGCCAGTCGCTGCGCCACTCGGCCGAGTTCTTCATCGAATACTTCGCCATCGACCTGATCATGGACCAGGACGGTGCTTGCCGTGGCGTCGTGGCCTTGTGCCTCGAGGATGGCACGTTGCACCGGTTCCGGGCCAAGAAGACCATTCTGGCCACGGGCGGTTATGGGCGCGCGTATTTCTCGTGCACATCTGCGCATACCTGCACGGGTGATGGCAACGCCATGGTTCTCCGCGCAGGCCTGCCGCTTGAGGACATGGAGTTCGTTCAGTTCCATCCGACCGGCATCTATGGCGCGGGCGTGCTGATCACCGAGGGCAGCCGTGGCGAGGGTGGCTACCTGACCAACGCCAACGGCGAGCGTTTCATGGAACGCTACGCGCCGCACGTGAAGGACCTGGCGTCGCGCGACGTTGTCTCCCGCTCGATGACCATCGAGATCCGCGAGGGCCGCGGTGTCGGTCCCGACAAGGATCACATCTACCTGCACCTCGATCACCTCGATCCGAAGATCCTGGCGGAGCGTCTGCCGGGGATCTCCGAGTCGGCCAAGATCTTTGCAGGTGTGGACCTTCGCCGCGAGCCGATCCCCGTGCTGCCGACCGTGCACTACAACATGGGTGGCATCCCGACCAATTTCCACGGCGAAGTGCTCACCAAGCTCGGCGGAGATCCGGATCACGTCGTGCCGGGGCTCATGGCTATCGGCGAGGCAGCTTGCGTTTCGGTCCACGGCGCCAACCGCCTCGGTTCCAATTCGCTCATTGACCTTGTCGTGTTCGGTCGTGCCGCCGGCCTGCGTGCCGCCGAAACGACGGAAAAGGGCACGGCTCACCAGGATCTCCCAAAGGATGCGGGCGAGCTTGCCGTGTCCCGCCTCGATCATTTCCGCAATGCCAAGGGCGGCACGCCGACGGCGCAACTGCGCCTGCAGATGCAGCGCATCATGCAGTCGAACTGTGCCGTCTTCCGCGACGGTCCGGTCCTCAAGGAAGGCTGCCAGCAGATCACGGAAGTCTGGAAGGCAACGGAAGACATCGCCGTGTCCGACCGGACCTTGATTTGGAATTCGGATCTCATGGAGACGCTGGAATACGACAACCTGATCTCGCAGGCGGCCGTGACCATGCATGCCGCCGAGAACCGCAAGGAAAGCCGCGGCGCCCATGCGCGCGAGGACTTCCCCGACCGTGACGACCAGGAGTGGATGAAGCACACGCTGACCTGGGCCGACAATGCCAAGCGTGAGGTCAAGATCGACTACCGGCCGGTCCACGCCTACACGCTGACCAACGAGATCACGTACATCGAGCCCAAGGCCCGCGTGTACTGATCGGCAATCGACCTCGACGAGTGGCCCCGAGGGCCCCCGAGGGCTCTATGGCAGAGTAGACAAGTGAAGAACGCCGCCGCGATCCCTATGGACCGCGGCGGCGTCATTTTTTCGGGGTGCTGTGGTTTCGACGGTCTGCCCGCCGTCCCGTCTGTAGGAGTCCCGCATTTGCGGCTCAGGCAGCAAGCGCCGCCCTCGCGGAACGCCCGGCCGAAGGCTGATACGGCGCGTGAACGCAAACAGGCCCGGATCAATTGCGGCTGTGCCGCAATTGGCCTACCGGCTGCGGCAGGGGCGGGCCGTGACCTGGCAGACCCAGTTGCCAGGGCCGCCGGTGCAGTGGCTGGTCTTGGCCGATGCCCGGGAGAAGCGTCCCCAGACCGACCCGTATTCGAATGCGGTGAAGGACGCCCAGTTGTTGATGGCGAGTTTGACCGCGACCGATTTCTTGCCCGTGGGCTGGCTTTCACCCGCGTGTGCATGGTCCGCCATGCAGAGTTTTCCGCCCACGCGCTTCAGGGCATGGATATTGTGGAATCCAGTTTCGGTAGCCGCCTGGGCGGACGCCGAGGCCAGACCGAGCGACAGCGCAAGCGCTCCACCAATGATATGCAACCGGTTCATCTCAACGGGCTCCAATGTTGACGCCAGACGTGTTGTTTGGGCCGAAGGCCCGCGTGGAAACAGTCAGCAAGCGCCATGCCAGGTCGAGATGCCCGCCAACGCCCGGTCTTGCGGGCGTAGCGGGTCGTGATGGAACAGGCCGGGCCGCTCACCCCACGTAGCTGCCGCCGTTGCAGTCGAGGACAGCGCCCGAAACGTATCCTGCAGCCGGTGTCAGAAGTGTTGCGATCAACCATGCAATTTCTTCCGGACGTCCTTTTCTTCCGCGTGGCAGTGCAGATGCATCCATCGAGTTGGTCTGGGTCATGGGCGTGTCGATCGGCCCCGGCGCCACGCCGTTGACCAGCACGTTGCGTCCCACCGCATTGCGCGAAAGCCAGCGGATGACGACATGGACGGCCCCCTTCGACGCGGCGTAGTCGAGCGGCGTCGAAAGCGAGGTGCCCCCGGCCCGGCCAGCCGTGGACCCGATCATGGCGATGGCGCCGCCACCGCGCGCGCCCATGTGCTCGATCATGGCGGACCCGAGCAGGATCGGAGCCAGGACGTTCACGTCCATGGTGCGGTGGAAGCGGTCCCGCAGGTTGCGGTCATCCAGCAGCGGGCGGCGGGCGAGAATGCCGGCGCAATGCGCAAGACCGTCGATCGGCCCCTTGGCAATGAGCTTGTCGGCAAAGTTATCCTCGACCAGGTCGCCTTCCACGGCGGTAACGTCGGCGCCCTTGGCTTTCAGCTCGGACGTGACCTCGGCCAGTGGCGAGATGTCGGTAATGATGACACGCGCACCAAGTTCCGCCACGGCGAAGGCGGTGGCGCGCCCGATGCCGCTGGCCGCACCCGTGACGCAGACAGTCTTGCCGGCAAGACTGAGGGCCGTCGGCAATGGACGTATCGAGGTCGTATCGGTCATGATCTAATCGCTCCTGGAAAAACTTTGGGAGCGATATTGACGGCAGCGCCCGGGGCTGTTTGTCAAACGGCGGGAGCCGGCAGGCCGGTACGGCCCCGTGAACGCGAGATTTCTCTCCATTCAGCCACGTCCGCGCTGAGCGGAAAGTGGCTCAGGCCGCGACTGCGGCCCGGCGCCAGCGCCGCGCCCGTGCAGGGCCAGGCCGGCAGGCCGGT
>JBKDZY010000761.1:0-3769 GCA_047971765.1 Hyphomicrobiaceae bacterium
CCCGGAAATGATCCTGTTCGGGCGTCTGGTGGAGGATGCGCTGCCGCCGGGGTGAGGCGGCTGTCGCTGCTTGTGTGCGGGCTATGGCCTGGCTGGTGTGGCATCACCTTCGATGACGGGACTGGTGCTTGACCAGACGCCTGTTGCCAGGCTCATGAGCCTGATGCCACTGCCCGACGGGCTCTCGAACTGCACCGCGAGGTGGTCCCGGCCGATCGAGATGTTGCGGATGACGGCCCCCCTGGGCAAGGCCAGCGGTTGATAGGTCTTGGCGTTCCCGGCCTGTGGCCGTACTGCTGCGGCGGGCGCGGCCGTGGAGGCCGGGGTTCTGTTGACGAGATAGATGATGCGGCCGATGACAAGGGCAAAACCAAAGAGCAGCAAGACTGCCATGCCAATGACAGCAATCTTCAACTTGCGGATCTGCGAGGGCGTGAACATTTCACGCGGGGTGTCATCGGCGCCTGGCGCGGCTGTCGTCTGGTGGTCTGGCATTGCGGTAATGCGGGCTCCGTTCTCGGTGGGGCTGGCTGGTGATGCGGTTCGTGCGGTGCCCTGCGGTCTGCCTGCTGTGCCTCCTGGTCTTTGGGCAAAGGAGGCCCGGCATGAGCCCCGATGACAAGCTGACCGTGGACGTTGCAGAAGGCCATGCCGGTGCGCGCCTCGACAAGCTGTTGGCCGAGGCGATAGCAGATTTTTCCCGTTCGCGCCTGCAGGCCTTGATCAAGGCCGGTGCCGTGACCCTGCAGGGGCGGGCGATAATGGACCCGGGTTGGCGGGTCAAGGCTGGTGAGACCTATGTGGTCGAGGTGCCTCCGGTTGTGCCCGCGGAACCGGCGCCCGAGACCATCCCCCTGGCCGTCGTGTACGAGGACGAGGACATCATTGTCATCGACAAGCCGGCCGGAATGGTGGTGCATCCGGCGGCGGGACATGCCTCGGGCACGCTGGTGAATGCCCTCATCGCCCACTGTGGCGACAGCCTGTCGGGGATCGGCGGGGTCAAGCGGCCCGGCATCGTGCACCGGCTCGACAAGGATACAAGTGGCCTGCTGGTGGTGGCGAAGACGGATCAGGCCCATCAGGACCTGTCGGATCAATTCCGTGCCCACGGTGCCGACGGCCGACTCGAACGGCGCTATCGGGCGTTGGTCTGGGGTGCGCCGATCCGGCCACGGGGCACGGTCGAGGCAGCGTTGGCACGCAGTCGGGCCAACCGCACGAAGATTTCGGTGTCCGAACGCGAGGATGCGCGGCACGCGGTCACGCATTTCGAGGTGCTGGAGGTGTTCAAGGACGGCAAGGGCCAGCCGTTGGCCAGTCTTGTCGAACTCGTGCTGGAAACCGGGCGGACGCACCAGATCCGTGTCCACATGGCGCACATCGGGCATCCGGTGCTGGGCGACAGGACCTACGGTTCGGGATTTGCAACGAGCGTGGTCCGGCTGGATGCCGGGGCGCGCGAGGCCCTTGGGCATCTCGACCGGCAGGCGCTGCACGCGGCGGTGCTGCAGGTCACGCATCCGGCGAGCGGCGAGCCGCTGCGGTTCGAGAGCGAACTTCCCGAGGATATGAGCGCGCTGCTGTCCGCCTTGCGGGCGACGCCAGTGGATGCGGCTCCCAAGGGCGGGGCCCGATCACGCAATCGTCAACGCCGTGGTTGATGAAAAACGTTCACGAATGATTACATCAACGACGGAAAGTCGGACTTCGGCCGTATCTATTCATAGGTTGTTAAAAAATGAAGTCGTTTACAATGGTCGCCGAGCACCGTTGGTTGTGAACAATGTTCGGGGTCGTGAACTGGATGAACGGAACTTAACTTGATCTGGCGGCCTCAGCACAGCAAGCATGACACGGCCTTGGCGAAGCGCAGGTTCGTGTTGCACACGAAATCGTGCATTATGATTGATGTTCAGTTTAGCTAGATCGAGAGGCGAGGCCTGCAGCGTGTGGCTGAGGTCTCAAGGGCTCGAGAGGGAGCAGCCGGTCGGAATCAAGACGATAACGACGGCTGAGACATGAATGGCAACGAAGGCTCTTCCGACCATTGCAGGTGGTTCAGGCGGATTGTCGCGCTATCTCGAAGAGATCCGGCGCTTTCCGATGCTGGAGCCGAACGAGGAATACATGCTGGCCAAGCGCTGGCAGGAACACGAGGATTCGGATGCGGCCGAGAAGCTGGTGACGTCGCATCTGCGGCTGGTCGCGCGGATCGCCATGGGATACCGCGGCTATGGCCTGCCGATCGGCGAGGTCATCTCGGAGGGTAACGTTGGTCTCATGCAGGCCGTGAAGCGGTTCGAGCCCGACAAGGGCTTTCGCCTTGCGACCTATGCCATGTGGTGGATCAGGGCTTCGATCCAGGAGTATATCCTGCGGTCGTGGAGCCTCGTGAAGATGGGCACGACGGCGGCGCAAAAGAAGCTGTTCTTCAATCTGCGGCGCGTCAAAGGCCAGATCCAGGCACTGGAGGATGGCGACCTGAAGCCGGAGCAGGTGAAGCAGATCGCCGAGCAGCTCGGCGTGCCGGAAGATGACGTCATCTCCATGAACCGGCGCATGTCGGGTGATGCTCCGCTCAACGCCCCGGTGAGAGCGGACTCGGAGACGGGCGAGTGGCAGGACTGGCTGGTGGACGACGCACCGAGCCAGGAAGAGCAACTGGCGGAAAGCGAGGAGTTGAGCCGCCGCCGGAGCTACTTGTCTGCGGCCATGAGCGGGCTCAACGACCGCGAGAAGCGTATCTTCGAAGCCCGGCGACTGAGCGAGGACCCGGCAACGCTCGAGGACCTGTCGGCTGAGTTCGGCGTGAGCCGCGAGCGCATTCGCCAGATCGAGGTGCGTGCGTTCGAGAAGGTGCAGCAGGCGGTGCAGAAGTCTGCAAAAGCTGATGAACTGCCAGCCGATTGAGCATCTGCCGGTTCGCAGTCGCGGCTTGAGCGTTTCCACGTCGACATGAAACGCTATAACCAAGTACAAGGGGCGCCGGTCCGGTTGCGGGGCCGGCGTCTTCGCGCCGGGAGGTCCGGTGTTTCGCAATATTGTGGAAGAACACGACGCAGCACGACCGTGGTTGCCGACGCCAGCAACATGATTTTGACGCATAGACCTGGGTAAAATCGTCCTGGTGGGGTGGACATGCCGGAACGCAACCTTCATACCCCGAGATGTCGTCCGAAAACCAGAACGGGGTGGTCTAGACGATGCAAATCACGCATTTCGTCCGTTACGTCGCAGCAGCCGTCGTGGCTGCTTTCCATTGTGCAACTCCCGCCGCAGCCGCCGAGCTTACCGGTACGCACTCCGACTGGAAAACCTATCGGCATGGTGGTGGCAAAAATGTCATGTGCTTTGCCGTGACATCGGCAACCGAACAGAATCCGACAGGAGGAGGGCGGCAAGCGCCCCACTTCTATATCACGGCCTGGCCCAAGCAAGGGATCAAGGCCGAGGTGAGCGTGCTTCTGGGGTTTGATCTGCAACCCAAGAGCAGCATCAAGGTCGAGATCGGCGGGAGCACATTCACGCTGTTCGCGGATGGCGACAGGGCATTCGTGGGGCAGGCCGGTGAGGAACAGAGGCTGATCTCGGCCATGCGCCGAGGGGCCAGGATGGTCGTTGAAGCGACTTCGGCGCGGGGGGCGACTTCGAAGGACGTCTATTCGCTGTCGGGGGTCACGGCCTCCATGCAAGCCCTGAGAAGCTGTTCCTGAGACCAAATCCGGGGTGATGGCGCTCACGAGGCGCTGACGCGCTGCATCGGGCT
>JBKDZY010000762.1:0-3525 GCA_047971765.1 Hyphomicrobiaceae bacterium
CTCCAATCATGCACGGCCTGCCTGCATCATGGAGCATGATCCGTGATCTGAAACACCGCGCAATGGTGGTCCCCCGCCCGCTCAGGTCCCATGGACCGAGGGCTTGCCTAACCCTTTCGGAGAACAATCGCGGCGGGGGCAGCCGGCACAGCAGGGACGTTCGGCGGTTGGGGTAGCTGTCCTGGCGGACAACCGACTACCTCTTGTGAGGCCGCAGGGCGAAGACCCTCGAATGCCCGCCCCACCCCGAGACATGGGCGACACTTCGAACCGGATGCATGTGTCCTTGAGGTGCCACGGAGAGTGGGGGCGGCGATTTCCCCACTCTCCGTGGTTGTCCGGGTGCAGCCGCAGAGCAGGCGTCATCGCGTCAGGGGCTTGAAACCCGGCCCCTTGAATTGACGCACGGCCCGCCCGCGTTCGAGTTGGTCATGCGCGGCGTTTGCAACCTGTTTTTCTGCAATGGCATCGACTTCGCCTTGTGCCATCAACAGTGCGGCAAGGCGTTGGAGGCACGCAGCCTTGTTGCGATGTTGCGAGCGTTCGTTGCGCGCCACCACTGCTAGGCCCGTCGGCCCATGCACGGCACGGACGGCGGACTCGGTCTTGTTCTGGTGCTGCCCGCCCGGCCCACCGGCGCCGAAGGTTTCAAAGCGTACATCTGCCGGGCGCAATGGTTGTGGCGGTGAACGCCGAGGCCCCAGATCGACGATACCGATGAACCAGTTCTTGCGCTTGTGATGTGGGCGGATGGGGCTCTGCGCGATCCATTGTGCAGAGCCCACCCATGTTGCGGCGAACGCATCCGCCCCGGCGCCGTGCAAGGCGATGATCGCCGAGCCGGCGCCATGCCCGTCCAGAGCAGCACCATACGCGATGTCGGTATCGAGACCGGCGGCATGGGCTTGCACAACCATCTGTCTCGCGATGCCGGCAAGCGCAAGGCGGCATTCCGCCGGGCCGCGCCCGCTGGTGAGGAGAAGCCGGGTCATGACCGAACCTCCTGCCAGCGCCTTGCGCCACGCCCACGCCGCCGACTGCTCTCGCCGCCACGTCGCGCTGCCGCGTGATGCGTGGCCCCTTTCTTGAACGTCACCAGCGGCCGGAAGGTCGCCACGATCCGAACGAGGCCGAACGCAACAAGGTCGTCGATGACGCGACCGATGGTCTTGTACGCCGTGGGCGCTTCCTCGACCAGCAGACCGCGGTCCTCGCAGACGACGATGCCGCCGAACGGATTGCGCTTCAGCTCCGCGACATCCGACTTCTTCGTGCGAACGCGGCCATGCATCGACGCACGGTCGTACTTGCGGCCCGCACCGTGGGCGATGGAGGCAAGCGCCTCCGCCGGGGCGCCTTCGGCCGGAGCAACAAGGTACGACAGGGTGCCACGAGACCCAGGCACTGGCACCAGGCCCCGGTCGGATGCCGCAGCACCTTTCCGGTGGAGCGCTTTCGCGGAGCCATCGCCACCCTGGATGATCTCGACCAGATTGTGCGGCAGATCATTCACCAGCACGGCATCGGCCCCCGCCGCCTGGGCCGCACGCTGTGCGATCATGCGCCGGTTGAGTCGCGCCCATGTGACGGCGTGGTCATGCGCGGCGAGATGGCGTGCGCCCGCCTCGTCGCCGGGGGCGAGCGTGGCGAGGCCTGCACCCTGCACGTCCTCAAGGATGGAATGCCCGAGGCCACGCGAGCCGGAATGAACCAGGACGTAGGCTTGGGTGCGGTCGAGGCCATGACACGCGGCGATATCGGCATCGACGATCTCGTCGATGGCCTGCACTTCGCAGAAGTGGTTACCGCCGCCGATGCTGCCGAGCGATGCGTCCCAGGCCGTAGGCGCAAGACCCGCCTGGTCGATGGCCTCCGAGGCTGCGTCGCCCAACGGTGCATCCAATGCGCCAAGCCTCTCGGCCAGGCGGTCAAGCCTGAGTTTGCGCGTGGCAACATCGAGCCGATAAAGCCCCATGCCGCAACCGATGTCGGAACCGACCAGCGCCGGAAACACGCGATCAGCGAGAATGGCCGCGCCGACGGGACCGAATTTGCCGGGATGCAGGTCCGGCATCGCCGCGACAGCCTCGACACCACTGAGCGAGGCGACGTGCTCGAGTTGGCGCACGGCGTCGCCCTCGATCCATGCCTTGGCCGAGGCGAACATGTGGATCGGCGCGCGGCCGTCCACAACGGATGAATTGCCCATCAGGGAATACCTTCAGGAGAGCTTGGGTGCAGGTGCGCGATGCTGCGTCATGGCAGGCAGTCACGCATGAAACGCCCGTTGCGCCGCAATCGCTGGCGCTGTCAGGCTATGGCCCCTGCGGGGCGGATGCACACACCGGTCATCGGCCTCTCCTTCATGCTGGCGCACAACATGGCCAGTCGAAGCGTTCAAGTAATGGCGCCGCACGCGAATTGCAACAGCCCGCTGCCCGCGAGCGGTGCATTTCCGCAAGCCGTGTCGGGGAAGCCGCAACGTCTCGCCACGGGCAGCGGCCCGCCGGGCTTCCCAGTCGTCAACGTAATGTGAACGGGCCAGCCAGTGCCACACTGCTGCGCCTTCGGCCGGGTCAATCGCGCTTCGTGACGACGCCCGTTGGCGTGGCGAAGCCTTCGAGCGTGCGGATGCGCTTCTCCAGCCACCAGCCGTACTCGGGTTCCCACAGCTCGAACGTCCGGTTGAGGCCGAGCTCATGCGCCCAGTGAAGCGCCAGGTTCGGATTGAACTGCGCTTGCCGCCCGATCGCGACCAGATCGGCCTTCCCGTCGCTGAGGATGGCCTCGGCCTGTTGCGCCTCGAGAATGATGCCGACGGCCATGGTCGCAACATCGGCCTCGTGCCGTACGCGCTCGGAAAACGGCACCTGGAACCCGAGGCTGCGCGTCACGCGGGCCGCCGTGCCCGACGAGATGAGACCGCCGGACGAACAATCCACGACGTCCGTTCCAAGTGCCTTCAATTCACGCGCCAACACAACCGTATCGTCCAGTTGCCATCCCTCCGCCGTGCCATCGACACAGGATGCCCTGAAGAAAAGTGGCGTCTCGTCCGGAATGGCAGCGCGGCACGCCTCCACCGTCTCCAGCGCCATGCGCATGCGGCCTTCGCGGCTGCCACCGTACTTGTCGGTGCGCTTGTTGGTCACCGGCGACAGGAAGGAGGTGATGAGATACCCATGCGCGCCGTGCACCTCGACCACGTCGAAGCCGGCCTTCACCGCACGCCGTGCGCCGGCGGCGAACGCCTCCACCACGTCCTGCACTTCGCGCAGTGTCAGTTCGTGGGGCATCGGCCAGTCGGGATCGACCGCGATGGGAGAAGGCGCAATCGGTTGCCACACGCGCCGGCCGTCCGCGATCTGCTGCGGCGTGAGCGGTCCGAACCCTTCCATGGCGGTCTGCATGCAGGCTTTCCGGCCCGCATGGCCGAGCTGGATCGCCGACACCGCGCCGTGCTTCCTCAGAAAAGTCGTGAGCGGTCGGAAGCTCTCGGCTTGCTCATCCGTGAAGATGGCAAGG
>JBKDZY010000763.1:0-1816 GCA_047971765.1 Hyphomicrobiaceae bacterium
CTCATCATCTGCTGGCAACTGGGCCTCTACGCCGATGGCGCCCTGGGCGCGCTCGCCCTGGCAGTGGGAACCGGGGCCGTAGTGGCGTCGGTGGCCCTGTGCGCGACCTATGTGCGCGATGCCGGAGTCCTCCAGATGGCGGCAGGAGAAGATGGCTCGGTGTCCATCCGGACATTCGGCTGGATCCAGATCGTCATTGGCCTCGTCGTTGCCGGGCTATGCGTCGCCCTCGTCCTGGCTGGTGTATCCGTAAGCGCGCCGACCGGTCTGCTGGGATGAGGTCTCCGCGACCGGATCAGTTCGTTGACGGCTGTCACGAATCTGAAGGCCATTGCAGGTAACAATGCCGGATCGGTGAACCGGTGCGCACATCCGAGGGTGTGTTTCACTGCCCATCTCGAGGTCCGGCCAGATGACCAGATTGATGCTTGCCGCCATCGCGGCAATGTTGGCATTGTCCGTCACCATTGCGCCTCCCACGGGCGCCGCCGAGCCGCTTGTCTTCACCGGAGTGTCTGTTCCGATAACCGACAAGGAGAAGCGTGAGGTGCGCACCGCCGAGACTGTCATCGTGGATGGCAGGGCCCACGGGATCGGCTACACGACGCTTCTGCGCTCCGGCGACAAGGTCGGCTCGGGCGTTTTCGGGCAGATCCTCGACAACAATGGCCGGCCCATAAAGACCCCCAATGGCGCACCGATGATCTCGCCGGCCACGGATTTCTCCTCGCTCATCGAGAAGGACGGCAGGCTCTACATCGTCTCCCATTTCGAGGCCCGTCCGGCGGCGGTGTACGTGACTGCCGTGGTCAAGGATGGCGACAAGGGGGAATCGAGGGCAGTCGATACGCATCCGGTCGATTTCTCCGCGTTTGGCGGTCTTTGGGTTCCCTGCGCCGGTTCCGTCACGCCCTGGGGAACGCACCTGGGCAGTGAGGAAAATGAACCTGATGCGCGCAAGATCGAGGATACGGCCGATATTGCGAAGCTGGACCGCTACCCAAAACCAATGGCCCTGTATTTCGGGTATGACGCGATGGACGCCTCGAGGAAGCCGTCCATGTCCGGATTCCGGAAGGTATTCAACCCATACAACTATGGTTACATCACGGAAGTGACGATCAGCGAGGCGGGAAGGGGCCGCGGGGTCAAGCACCACGCCATGGGCCGCTTCTCGCACGAACTTGCCTATGTCATGCCGGATCTCAGGACTGTCTACATGAGCGACGACGGTACCAACGTCGGCCTGTTCCGGTTCGTCGCCGACGAGCCAGGCAGGCTCGACGCCGGAAGCCTTTATGCCGCCCGGTGGCGGCAGCTTGACGCCGGGAACGGCGGCACCGCCGACCTGCATTGGATCGACCTTGGGCGGGCAACGGCCGCAGACGTGAAGGCGCTGGTCGACAAGCGCACGACATTCTCCGACATCTTCGAGACTGCCGCGATTGGAGATGACAACGCCTGCCCGGCGGAGTTCACCGCCTCGGTTGCCAACGGCGCGCGGGAATGCCTCCGCGTGAAACCCGGCATGGCGCTTGCCGCGTCCCGCCTGGAGACCCGCCGCTACGCCGCCCTCAAAGGGGCCACGGTCGAGTTCAGCAAGGCCGAGGGCTTGACGTTCGATCCCTACCGGAAGCGGCTCTACCTCGCGCTCAGCCAGATCTCGAGTGGCATGGAAGACATGACGTTGAAAGGCAGGGCCAGCGTCCGGTTCGACCTCGCATCGGCCAACCATGTCAAGATCCCCTACAACGCCTGCGGAGGCATCTATGCACTTGATCTTGATGATGACTTTGTTGCCACCAGCATGCAGGCG
>JBKDZY010000764.1:0-3077 GCA_047971765.1 Hyphomicrobiaceae bacterium
TTGGTTTCCGCAATGCAGGACTGCGGTATCAATGAGTTCAAGCTGGATGCGAGAGGGTTCGTTTCTCGCGGCAAGAAGGCATCAGCTCGGCGTGGATTTGGGCGCAGTGCTCAAGGCAAGCTGGGCGTTTGAGGAGTTAGAGCTATCGAGTAGCACCAGAGACAAGGCACCGAAAAAGCAAAAGCCCCGTTGGCGCGGGGCTTTGTGCAAAGTTTCGGGGGGCGTTGAGACGTAGAAACAAAGCCGGAGGGGCTATCGACTTGGCGGTCGGTGTCTCACCCGAGGGAACCATCACAGGCCCTCATTCTACGTCCCAACCCCCCCGGTAGGCAAGTTTTTGCCCGCGTTTTTGCGCGGGCAGCGGAGGGGTATGGCTCGACAATCCACCGTCGCAGCACGCGACGAAGCACCGACACAGCGGTTTTTTCAGGGCGGCACCGCCCTGAATCGCGTGCTGCTTGAAGCTCCGTACCTGCCCCGGTGCTCCGACGATAAGACCGCTACGCGCATCCGTCCTCGTGAGTACGCGATTCGCTATCCATACATGCAGGTCAATCGACCGGGCATGGTGAGCTGGCTGATCTTCGACCTCGATCACTCAAACGCGCTCATCTGGGAGGATGCGGGCTTGCCAGCCCCCAACCTGATCGTGCGCAACCGCAAGAGTGGCCATAGCCACCTGTACTACGCCATCCCCCCCGTTTGCACGACAGAAAGCGCCCGCTCCAAACCCATCGCCTACATGAAGGCGATCTACGAGGCGTTCGCCGCCCGTCTGGACGCTGACACAGACTTCCACAGCGGGCCGGTCGCCAAAACTCCCGGCCATCCGTGGTGGCTGACATGGGAGATACACAGCCACACGTATGAGCTGGGCGAGCTGGCCGACTATGTGGAGCTGGCCGTGTCCTCGCCGTGGGGTAAAGGGCCGCAGCTCGATGAGGTCAGCCATTCGCGGCACTGCATCCTGTTCGAGCACCTGCGCTACTACGCCTATTCCATTGTCAACCGCGAGCGCGAAAAGGGGTCATTCTCGACCTTCACCCGCTTGCTGGAAGCCTACGCACATAACCGCAACAGTTTCCAGAAGCTCGGCTTCTCCGGCGACCTGCCCCTGTCCTCGCTGCGGGCCACGGTGAAATCGGTCGCCCGCTGGACATGGGATCGCTACAGAGGCGATAGGATTGACGGCAGTTGGGGCCGGATTCCGCACCTTTCCGCAGGAGTTCGCGGCGGTCGTAAGGCGCTGATTTACATGGGTTTGGCGCAGGGTTCCACCCCACCCAGACCCCGCAGGAGTTCGAATCTTTCCGCACGAACCCGCAGGAACCCTCACCAGCCCGCACGGCCTGATGCCAGGCCGTTGATTTTCAACAAGACGCTTGATCGGTCCGCGCTTGCGGACTGCGGACTTTCATTGCGCTGGAAATTTGCGTCGCCCGAGCCATCCCGAGTGCCGGCGTGTTGCGAAACGTCGGTACTCGCCGATATTTACCGACAAAATGGAACCTGCGCCGACGCGGCAAGGCCGTCTTGGATTGCCACCACCATCCACGCCGGCAGGTGCTTCCGGGTCTCGAGCATGGCGTCCCAGTCATCCTGCCCGATCCGCCCCGCCAACTTGGCGATTGCCTGCTCGGCAAGATCCGGACCGAGCCACTCGAGGGCTCTGACGACATCACCGGCGGTGCTGTCGCCCAGCATCAGCATCCAGTTGGGCGCACGGCGGATCTCGATGACTTGCTTGCCGAAATTGAGTGTCCGTGCACTGCCATCGGTCAGGTAGATCTGCCGGACAGGAACCTGCGTGGTCAGCCCTAGGGCATTGGCCGCCGCCGCGCCATGACGAACGATGGCGTGTCCAGTGATGCCCGCGAGCGATTGGACTACCTTGTGGACCGGTGGCGGGACCGGACCGAAGCGGCTGGCCGTCACGGCGACGTACATACCGCACGCCACGCGCATCAACCGCCCATGCCGCGCCAAACGTGCCAGCGCCCGCGACGCCTGATTGCGATCGACCAAGTGCTCCAGATCCGGACTCCTGATCAAGGCCCCCTCCGGTTGCGCGTCGATCCAGTGACTGATGACATCAGTGAGATTGGGCATGGGCGACATCAAGCTGAGTGGTCGATACCTGCGGGCGCGATTCCTCGTAGGCCTCGATGTCGACCTGCCGGTAGAGCACACGGCCGCAGAGTTTCAGGAACTTGGGACCGATCCCCGCGCTGCGCCAGCGTTCCAGGGTGGCCTCACTGATACTCCAGCGGGCAGCAAGTTGTTTTTGATTGAGGTGAGCGACTTCCATCTTGGTCTCCGTCCGAACGAGCTGGCAGGAGTCCATGAAGGCGCTGTTCCGTCCGCGAGCCAAGGCAATTCCAGGAAACGCCGCTACTCGGGCAGATCATTAAGCTCGTAGCTGGTGCTGCGCCCACCCGCATCCGATTTGCGCAGCACGCCCCGCGTCAGCAGATCGTTGATGTCGCGCAGTGCCGTGTCCGGCGAGCATTTGGCGATGGCCGCCCACTTGCTGCTGGTGAGCTTGCCCTCGAACCCATCGAGCAGCTTGTTCAGCAATTTCACCTGTCGCTCGTTCAGTGGCGTGGTCGCCCAGCGCTGCCAGAAACGCGCCTTGGTCAGCACCGCATCGAGTGTGTGCTGGGCCTGGTCGACGGCGCGATGAAGCGTGTCGAGGAACCACGCGAGCCACTCGGTGACGTCCAGCGACCGCTTTTGCGTCCGCTCCAGGATGTCGTAGTAAGCCTTGCGTTCGCGCTGGATCTGCGCCGACAAACTGTAGAAGCGCTGCGGGCTGCCATCGGCACGCGCCAGCAGCAGATCGCCAATGGCTCGGGCGATACGGCCATTGCCGTCGTCGAACGGATGCAAGGTGACGAACCACAGGTGACCAAGCCCGGCCTTGAGCAGCGGCGGTTCGTTCGATGCTGCGTTCAGCCAGTCGAGGAAGCGACTGGTTTCTGCATCCAGACGATCAGCTGGCGGCGCTTCGAAATGCACCCGCTGGCGGCCGATGGGGCCGGACACCACCTGCATCGGGCCATTGGCATCGTCGCGCC
>JBKDZY010000765.1:0-1633 GCA_047971765.1 Hyphomicrobiaceae bacterium
GAAATCGTTGGGGGACAACAGAGGCATGGAACTCAATCGAACCGAGAACCGCAGTCACCTGGCGCGTTGGGCCAGGCACGTGGCGGTGTTCGGCGTCCAGGTGCTGGTGGTTGGCATCGTCCTGCATCGCTTCCTGTCCATATCGACGCCATTGGCGCTCAATCTGTTCAAGACAGCGCTGGGGTTTGCCGTGGTCGCCGTCATACTGGCGCTGGCGGCCTATGTGGGCATCTGGCGTGACGGCCGCAGTGGTGGCTGGAATGCCGCCGCAGGCCTGGGCCTGGGTCTGGCCATGCTGGCCTGGCCCGTGGTGCTGGTCCCGACCGCGAGAAGCCTGCCGGCCATCCACGACATCTCGACCGATACCAATCGGCCACCGTCGTTTGTCGAGCTGGCGAAGTTGCGCCCCCGCGACGCCAATCCAACGGCCTACGGCGGCGAGGACGTGGCGGAGCAACAGCAGGCCGCCTACCCCGACATCAAGCCCCTCTATATCGAACGCTCGGTCTCTGATGCATGGGACATCATGGGCGAGACGCTGCGGGGCCTGAAATGGCACGTTGTCGCCGAAGTGCAGCCCGCCGGTCCTGGTGTGGCCGGACGTTACGAGGCCTATACGCGCACGTTGATCCTGGGGTTCTATGATGATGTCGTGGTGCGCATCGTCGGCAATTCAAGATCGGCCCGCATCGACGTGCGCTCGCAGTCGCGCTACGGCAGGCACGATTTCGGCGCCAATGCCAAACGTGTCCGCAGACTGCTGAAGGAGTTCGAGGTTCGCCTTGCCGCAACCGTGGCCCGGCAGGAACATCCGCGCCGGTCCAGCAACCGCTCCAATACGGACAAGTAGACGCTGGTACGGCCCGCGCGAGGTGGGCCACATGGTCCACCCATGCCGCCCATGTCAGGCCGTCCAATTTAGGCCGGCGCCAGATGCTCGGGCGACAGGACCGGCCCGGTAACCTTCACCAGCCCACCTTCCGCAAGGCTCTCGATGTGCGCGGTCACCGACATCGAGGCGGCCCGCACAAGTTTGGGATCGAGCCCCTTGTAGACGGCAGCCACGATGTCAGCGACCGTCGTCGCGCCCCCCTTGATGCAGTCGAGAATGGCCTGCTCGCGCATCCGGCGGTGCACGATGAAGGCCCTCACCACCCGCTGGGGCTGTTCGATGCGTCCGCCGTGGCCCGGGAAAAAGACGCTGTCGGTCCGCGCGAGTAGCTTGTCCAGCGACCTCATGTAGGCCGCCATGTTGCCTTCCGGCGGCGCCACCACGGATGTGTTCCAGCCCATCACATGATCGCCAGAGAGAAGCGCACCCGTGCCTTCCATGGCAAAACACAGGTGATCCGGTGCATGGCCGGGCGTATGCAGCGCTGTCAGCTTGTAGCCATCACCCTCGAAGGTGTCGCCATCTGCCATCGGATGATCGGGCACGAAATCCATGTCCGTGTATTCACCGCCTGCGGGGCTGGTCTTGACCTTGCCGGGATCCGCAGCCTTGCGGCCATACCCCCAGACGGGTGCGCCGGTCTCGGCCTTGAGCCGGGGAAGCCCGTCCACGTGGTCACGATGCGTATGCGTGATGATGATGGCACTGATCCGTTGGCCCTTGGTTGCCGACATGATGGCC
>JBKDZY010000766.1:0-5676 GCA_047971765.1 Hyphomicrobiaceae bacterium
GAAGCGGCAGGCCACGCCGTATCCGCCATCATCGGATCCGGCATCATCCCAGTCGCCATCGAATTCATGGACAAGCCCGCCATTCGCGTATGCGAGGAATTCGCCAAGGCGGGCTATCCCATGGATGTCGAGGCTCTCCTGATCATCGAGGTGGAAGGCAGCCCCGACGAGATCTCGTCCCTGCTCGGACGCATCGTCGAAATTGTCGAACCTCTGTCACCGGCCGTCGTCCGCATCAGCGAAAGCGAGGAACAGAGCGCCGCCATCTGGCGCGGACGCAAATCGGCGTTCGGCGCCGTTGGCCGGATCGCCGACTACTACTGCATGGACGGCACAATCCCGCTGGGCCAGCTCCCCACGGTCCTGGTGCGCATTTCCGAGATCTGCGCGAGCTACGGGCTGCGCGTGGCCAACATCTTCCACGCTGGCGACGGCAACCTGCATCCGCTCATCCTCTATGATGCCAACGACCGGGAGGAAATGATCAGGGCGGAGCAGGCTGGCGCTGACATTCTCAAGCTCTGCGTCGATGTCGGCGGTTGCCTCACCGGCGAACATGGGGTGGGTATCGAGAAGCGTGATCTGATGCGTTTCCAGTTCAACGACGCCGAACTTGCCTTGCAGATGCGCATCAAGGGCGCCTTCGACCCCAATTGGCTGCTCAACCCCGCCAAGGTCTTTCCGCTCGACGGGCGCGAAATCGCCTGACCAGCCCATCGTCAACCGCGACCATCACGGAGCGCCGAGCTTGCAGACCCAGACCCTGATGAGGCCCGCCACGGAGTGGGAATTGCAGCGTTCCCTGGTTGAGGCGACACGCAGCCAAAGTCCCATCGAGATCATCGGCGATGGCACCAAGCGCGACATCGGCCGGCCAACCGATATCCCGACGGCGCTCACCACCACGTCCCTCACCGGCATCAGGCTCTATGAACCCTCGGAGCTGGTGATGTCCGCCCGCGCCGGCACGCCGCTCGCACGCATCGAGGCCGATCTTGCCAATCACAATCAGATGCTCGCATTCGAGCCCATCGACCTCTCGGGCGTCATCGGCCAGGAACCAGGAAATGGAACGGTCGGCGCGCTGTTCGCCATGAACTGCTCGGGCTCCAGGCGTATCACCGTCGGCGCCGCACGCGATCATCTCCTGGGCGTGACTGCCATTTCAGGCGAAGGCGTCGCCTTCCGGTCCGGGGGGCGCGTCATGAAGAACGTCACCGGCCTCGATCTGGCGCGCATGCTGGCGGGAAGCTGGGGCACCCTTGCAGTACTCACCGAAACCACCTTCAAGGTCATGCCGCGCCCGGAGGAAACCGCAACCCTTGTCCTTGTGGGACTGGACGACACCATCGCCATCGAGGCTCTTACGACGGCGATCACCAGCCCCTACGAGATCACCGGCGCCATCCACCTGCACAAGGCATTGGCCGAGCGGCTGTGGCACGAGGCCCTCAAGGCGGAACACCGCCCCGTGACCGCCATTCGGCTTGAAGGTTTCCCGAATTCCGTTGCCTACCGCAGCCAGCGCCTCATCAACGAACTCAAGCTCTTTGGAGACCTCGAACTTCTGCAGAACGACGATTCCCTGATGTTCTGGGACGAGTTGCGGCACCTGTCGATCCTGCAGGGGTCCAGCGCACCGCTATGGCGCATTTCAACGGCTCCGCAATCGGGCGCCAAGGCCGTCGCCGCCATTTCCAGCTTCATGGATTGCAATGCCTACTACGATTGGGCCGGAGGCCTGATCTGGGCCGAGGTCCTGCCCGCCTCCGACGGTGGCGCAGCCGATATCCGCCGCGTGATCGCCAACCACGGCGGACATGCCACCCTGATCCGCGCCGACCACGATGTCCGTCAGGCAATCGACGTTTTCCAGCCGCTGGAACCGGGCCTGCAGAAGATCACCGCCCATTTGAAGACGATCTTCGATCCTGCCGGCATCCTCAACCCGGGACGGATGCAGGCCGCATTCTAGTGTCCCGACCACGAAGTTCGTCAGTTCGAACCGCACATTCGTACGGACTTCACGGTCGATAAGGACACTAGCGATATCATAAACTTAGCGTGACGGCATGTTCTGGAGTTCGCTTGCAACGTTCGTCGATATGATGGAGCGAAGTTCAGAACCGCCACACCAGCAGACAGGGTCTCACAGGCCTGGACGCCGCCGTCCCCGCCGCAACGCCCTGCTATAGAAACGCCCAGGCCGCAACTGCGGCTCAGGCAGCAAGCGCCGCACCCGCACAGGATAAAGCCTTTCACCCGATGCAGTCCGTGAGCGCGAAGTACTCAGACCTCGACGACATCAATGACACCCGTCACCGTCGAGAGCTGCCCGCGCTCCGCCGCACCGATCTCGTAGCGCCCTGGCAGGGCAATCTCGATGTCGCGGCCACCCGCCACGCCTGCAACACCTGCCACCTCGAGCTGGAGTTTCACTTCCCCCTTGCCGCCGGGTTTCAGCAGGGACTTGATCTCTGCCAGTGGCTCCTTGTTCGCCGCGATGCATCGTCCATCCAGAACGATCCGCAGGCCGCGATTGACATTGAGTGCGGCAGCATCCAGCGCCTCGATGCCATTCACGCGCATCTTCACGGTATCGCCTTCGCGCTCCGCTTCCACCGAGACAATGACCGCCGTCCCCGGCTCCAGCAGATCACGAGCGCGCGCAAGGGTGTCGGAGAAAACGACAGCCTCGAACTGCCCCGAAGCATCGGAAAACATCGCGAAGGCGAACTTGTTGCCTTTCTGCGACCGCCGCTCCCGCGCCGAAACCACGATGGCCGCCAGCCGCCCCGCCGAAACCGTCAACCCGGCTTTTGCCTCGAAGTCGGAATACCGCGTCACCCCGAGCTTCGGCAGGATCTTCGTGTACTGGTCGAGCGGGTGGCCAGAAAGATAGAAGCCGATCCCTGAGAACTCGTGCTGCAACCGCTCCATCGGCGTCCAGGACTTGACCGGCCTGAGATCGAGCCGCGGCCCTTCCATCGCCCCGAACATGTCGGTGATGCCGGAGGCCTTGTCCGACCCGATGCGCTGCGCCATGCCCGTCATCGTATCGGCGTTGCCGTGCACCAGCGCGCGGTTGGCTTCGAGCCCATCGAAGGCGCCCGACATCGCCAGCATTTCCAGCGCCCGCTTGTTCACCACCTTCGGATCGAAACGACTTGCAAAATCGGCAAGGCTCTCGAAACGCCCGTTGGACTTGCGCTCATCCACAATAGTCGTGACCGCACCGACGCCGACGTTCTTGAGGCCCGCCAACGCATACCGGATCCGCCCCCGGGGCACACCGTCATCAGCGGCCGACTTGCCGTCCTTGCCGTTCGGCCTGGCAACCTCTTCCTTTGCCGGTTCGACCGAGAATTCGACCTCCGACATGTTCACGCACGGTGGCGCCACCTCGATCCCCGACCGGCGTGCCTCGGCCGCGAACGAGGCGAGCTTGTCCGTATTCGCCATATCAAGGGTCATCGACGCGGCGATGAACTCCTCGCGGTAGTTCGCCTTGAGATAGGCCGTGTGATAGCTCACCAGCGCATAGGCCGCCGCATGGCTCTTGTTGAAGCCGTAGCCTGCGAACTTGTCGACCAGCTCGAAGATGTAGGTCGCATCCTCCTTGGAGACACCGTTCGCGATCGCACCCTCGACGAACCGCGCCTGCTGGCGCGCCATCTCGTTCTTGTCCTTCTTGCCCATGGCACGGCGCAACAGGTCGGCCTGCCCGAGCGTGTAGCCACCCATCACCTGGGCAATCTGGATGACCTGCTCCTGGTAGATGATGACGCCATAGGTCTCTTCGAGAATCGGCTTGATCAGGTCGTGCGGATACTCGATCGGCTCATCGCCATGTTTGCGGTTGATGTAGGTGGGAATGTTGTCCATCGGACCTGGCCGATAGAGCGCAACCATGGCGATGATGTCTTCGAAGCGGTCCGGCTTCAGCCGTTTCAGGCTCTCCCGCATCCCCGTCGATTCAAGCTGGAACACGCCAACCGTGTCCGCCCGGGCGAGCAGGTCGTAGGCCGCCAGCACCTTGGGATCGTCACCCGCAATCGGAACCGAGGGAAGATCCACCTCGATACCGCGCACGCCCTTGATAAGTTGCACCGCCTTCTGCAGCACGGTGAGCGTCTTCAGCCCCAGGAAGTCGAACTTCACGAGACCAGCCGCTTCGACCATTTTCCAGTTGAACTGGGTGATCGGAAAATTCGACTTCGGATCGCGGTAGAGCGGAACCAGTTCTTCCAGTGGCCGGTCGCCAATCACCATGCCCGCCGCGTGCGTCGAGGCATGCCGGTAGAGACCCTCGAGGATTTCCGACACTTCGAGCAGGCGCGCCACCACGGCATCGTCGTCGCGCGCTTCCTGGAGCTTGGGCTCGCCGTCGATGGCTTCCCGCAGCGTCACGGGATTGGCGGGATTGTTCGGCACCAGCTTGCAGAGCTTGTCCACCTGGCCATAGGGCATCTGCAGAACCCGGCCGACGTCGCGCAGCACCGCGCGGGCCTGCAGCTTTCCGTGCGTGATGATCTGCGCCACCCGGTCCGCGCCGTACTTGCGCTGGACATACTTGATGACCTCTTCGCGGCGGTCCTGACAGAAGTCGATGTCGAAGTCCGGCATCGACACGCGCTCCGGATTGAGGAAACGCTCGAACAGCAGCCCGAACCGCAGCGGGTCAAGATCGGTGATCGTGAGCGCCCAGGCCACCAGCGAGCCCGCACCCGAGCCACGCCCCGGCCCCACCGGAATGCCGTTCGCCTTCGACCACTTGATGAAGTCCGCCACGATCAGGAAGTAGCCGGGAAACTTCATCTGCGTGATCACGCCGACCTCGTACTCCAGGCGCTTGAAGTAGTCCTCCCGCGACATCCCTGGCGTCATCGGCTGGTCCTCGAGGCGGCGCGTCAGCCCCTCCTCGGCCTGGCGTTTCAGCTCGGCGGCTTCCGCAGCCTGCCGGTCCTCCGCCGACGCCCCGTCCTCGGTCTTGACGAAGGCCGGCAGAATGGGTTTGCGCCCCAGCGGACGGTAGGAACACAGCTTGGCGATTTCGATGGTATTCTCGATGGCTTCCGGCAGGTCGGAGAAGAGGGCCATCATCTCCTCCGCACTCTTGAAATAGTGCTCGCCCGTCAGCTTGCGGCGGTCGTCCTCGGACACATAGCGGCCGTCCGCAATGCAGATCAGCGCATCGTGCGCCTCGTAGTCCTTGGCGCTCGCGAAATAGCACTCGTTGGTCGCCACCAGCGGCAACTCGAATTCATAGGCGAGATCCAGCAGGTGCGGTTCGGCGGCAGCTTCCCTCGGCGTGCCATGCCGTTGCAGTTCCACATAGAGCGCCGCGCCGAAAATCCCTTTCAGCCGCTCAAGACGGGACCGCGCCAGATGCATCTGGCCATCCGCGATGGCCGTATCGATCGGGCCATCAGGTCCGCCGGTCAACACGATCAGCCCCTCGCTCCGCTCGTCCAGATCCTCGATCTTGACGTGCGGCGGCTCCATGTCACCCGTTTTCAGGAAGGCAGCACTGTTGAGCTTGGCGAGGTTGGCGTATCCAGCCTCGGACTGCGCCAGCAGCGCCAGCGGCCCCGCAGGACGCGCCACGTCCTGCCCCACCACTTTCAGCCCGGCAAGTTTCTCGTCGACAATATCGTGGAAGTCGATTCGCAGCCC
>JBKDZY010000767.1:0-1558 GCA_047971765.1 Hyphomicrobiaceae bacterium
ATCAGTCTTCCCTGTTGATCGTCCTGCAGGGTCGCGATGCGGCCGGCAAGGATGGCACCATCAGACACGTCCTGACGGGCATGAACCCGCAAAGCGCGCGCGTGGCCGCGTTCAAGCAACCGACGCCACGGGAAGCTGCACGGGATTTCCTGTGGCGGGCGCACGTCGCGGCGCCGGCGCGAGGCGAGGTGGTGATCTTCAATCGCTCGCACTACGAGGATGTGCTTGTCGTCAGGGTGCATGATCTTGCGCCGAAATCGGTCTGGAAGACGCGCTACGACCAGATCAACGAGTTCGAGGCCCTGCTGGCCGCCAACGGGACAGTTGTCCTGAAGTTCTTTCTCGACATCAGCCCAGAGGAACAGCTCGAGCGGTTCCGCAAACGGCTCGAGGACCCTGCGCGCCAATGGAAAATCAGCGAATCCGACTACACGGAGCGCAAGTACTGGGACGCCTACACGGAGGCCTATGAAGACGCCCTGGCGCGATGCTCGACACCTCATGCTCCGTGGTACGTCATTCCCTCAGAAAAGAAATGGCTGCGCAATCTTGCCGTGGCCCGGATCATTTCAGAGCACCTGGAAGCAATGAACCTGACGACTCCGGCCGTGCGTGTCGATCTCGACGACATCCGCCGCCGCTACCACGCTGCGGCCGGCGAGACGGCGTGATCCCTGGGGCCTTCCGCACGGTCACGGCAGTGCCTGGCCGTCGCCGGTGGCGTGCTCCAGCAGATACGCCAGCGGCGGTGACGGTTCGCCAATCCAGACGAGATGCGTGGTGTTACGCGCGATGACCGCGGGAAGCCGATGACACTTGACCTCGCGGGCGGCACGCAAACTCTCCACCACGGAAACCGGCACGATCCCGCAGCCGGTGCCCGCCGCGGCACAGGCGATGATGACCTGATAGCTGGCCAGTTCGAGGACGCGCTCGACCGTGGCGTTATCCCGCGCCAGCCACTCTTCGAGACGCTTGCGGTAGGAGCAGCCTCCGGCAAACGTGAGTACCGTCGCGGGGCCGAGGTCGCTGGCGCGCCTGACAACCTTGTGCGCCTTCGAGGTCACCAGCACGAGCGTCTCGTCGAAGATGGGGCGCGCACTCAACCCCTCGGCCAAAAACGGTTCGCCGACGAAGGCCGCATCGATATGGTAGTCCCGCACCTTGCGGAGCAGGGCGTCGCTCGTTCCTGTCTCGATGGCCAGCCTGACGTCGGGATACCTGAGATGGAACCTCGACAGCAGCTTCGGCAAGCGGCTGGCGGCCGTGCTTTCCATGCTGCCGATCAGGAGCTGGCCGAAGCCGGGCGCTTCCCGCGTTGCGCCCTCCGCCTCGGAGGCAAGCTTCAAGAGACGTTCGGCATAGCCAAGCAGCGTCCGGCCAGCATCCGTGAGCACCACATTGCGGCCGCGTCGCCGGACAAGGGCCACACCAAGCCGTTCCTCGACCTGCTTGACGCGAGTCGAAACATTGCTCGGCACACGATTGAGCTTCTCGGCAGCGCGCAATATGCCGCCCTCATGGGCAACCGCCCGGAAGATTTCCAATGTGTCCAGAT
>JBKDZY010000768.1:0-4292 GCA_047971765.1 Hyphomicrobiaceae bacterium
TGGCCCGGTTCCGGCGCAGGCAGCAATAGAAAATGAACTTTCGATGGAGAATTTTTATTTTTGTGATCGCAGCTGTCACACATCCCTTCCCTGCTGCGGTTCCATCGAAGCGTATGGCATTCCTCATCTATCCCCGCGCGCCCGGCTTATACCGCTGGTGAACTTTTGTGCTTGATTTTTCACTTTTAGAAACTCATGGTGCGAAAAATCAGGTCTGCAGGATCAACAGGTCCGCAGGATCAAATGGAGATTATCGCCCATGAAGGTGCTCGTGCCAGTGAAGCGCGTAATCGACTACAACGTGAAAGTCCGTGTGAAAGCGGACGGGACCGGTGTCGATCTCGCCAATGTCAAAATGTCGATGAACCCGTTCGACGAAATCGCCGTGGAAGAGGCGATCCGTCTGAAAGAGGCCGGCAAGGCCGATGAGGTCGTGGCCGTTTCGATTGGCGTGAAGCAGGCGCAGGAAACCCTGCGCACGGCGCTGGCGATGGGCGCGGACCGCGCGATTCTGGTTCTGGCCGCCGATGACGTTCATACGGATATCGAGCCGCTGGCCGTAGCCAAGATCCTTGCCAAGGTCGTCGAAGAAGAGCAGCCGGGCCTCGTTCTGGCGGGCAAGCAGGCGATCGACAATGACATGAACGCCACCGGCCAGATGCTGTCGGCCCTGCTGGGCTGGTCGCAGGCGACCTTTGCCTCGGCCGTGGATTTCGACGGTGACAGCGCCACCGTGACCCGCGAAGTGGATGGCGGTCTGCAGACGATCAAGGTCAAGATGCCCGCCATCGTGACCGTGGACCTGCGCCTGAACGAGCCGCGCTATGCGTCGCTGCCGAACATCATGAAGGCCAAGAAAAAGCCGCTGGATGAAAAGACCGCCGACGATTACGGCGTTGACGTGCATCCGCGTCTGGAAATCGTTTCGACCAGCGAACCGGAAACCCGTCAGGCGGGCGAGATCGTCGCCGATGTCGATACGCTGGTTGCCAAACTCAAAGAAAAAGGGGTCGTGTAATGGCTGTTCTCCTGCTTGCCGAAGTCAATAATGGCGAACTGGCGATGGACGCCACCGCCAAGGCCGTGACCGCCGCCAAGGCCCTGGGCGATGTGACCGTTCTCTGCGCCGGGGCCACCGCCGCCGCTGCGGGCGAAACCGCCGCGACCATTGACGGTGTCGCCAAGGTGCTGGTCGCCGAGGATCCGGCTCTGGCCCATCGTCTGGCCGAGGCGACTGCCGCACTGATCGTCAGCCTCGCCGATGGCTATGACCATATCGTTGCCCCGGCCACGACCGATGCCAAGAACGTCATGCCGCGCGTTGCCGCGCTGCTGGACGTGATGGTGATTTCGGATGCCACCGCTGTTGTCGATGGTGACACGTTCGAGCGCCCGATCTATGCGGGCAACGCGATCCAGACCGTGAAATCCAAAGATGCCAAGAAGGTCGTGACCTTCCGCACCTCGACCTTCGATGCCGCCGCGACCAGTGGATCCGCCGCCGTGGAAACCAACGGCGCCGCGGGTGATCCCGGCCTGTCCGAATGGGTCGAGGACAAGGTCGCCGAAAGCGACCGCCCCGAGCTGACCAGCGCCGGCATCGTCGTGTCCGGCGGGCGCGGCGTGGGTTCGGAAGAGGACTTTGCCCTGATCGAGAAACTGGCCGACAAGCTGGGCGCCGCCGTTGGCGCCAGCCGCGCGGCGGTTGACTCGGGCTTTGCCCCGAATGACTGGCAGGTGGGTCAGACCGGTAAGGTCGTCGCCCCCGAGCTGTATATTGCCGTCGGCATCTCCGGCGCGATCCAGCACCTCGCCGGGATGAAGGACTCCAAGATCATCGTCGCGATCAACAAGGACGAAGAGGCCCCGATCTTCCAGGTCGCCGATTACGGTCTTGTTGCCGACCTGTTCGATGCTGTGCCGATGATGATCGAGAAGCTGACATGAGCGCCCGGAGCATCGACGGAAAGGCTTTCGCCGCAACCGTTCGCTCCCGGGTGGCGGAACAGGTTGCCGCCCTTGCCGCCCATGGCCAGCCGGGACTGGCCGTGGTTCTCGTCGGCGCGGACCCCGCGAGCGAGGTCTATGTGCGTTCGAAGGGCAAGATGACCGTCGAGGTCGGAATGAAGTCGGTCGAACACAGGCTGCCGGCCGACGTGTCCGAGGCCGATCTGCTTGGGCTCCTCGCCGAACTGAACAGGGACGAAACCATTCACGGGATCCTGGTGCAGCTTCCGCTTCCCGCACATCTCGACGAGAATCAGGTGATCAACGCGATCGACCCCGCGAAAGATGTGGACGGGTTTCATATCTCCAACGTCGGTCTGCTGGGGACGGGCCAAAAAAGCATGGTCCCCTGCACCCCGCTTGGTTGCCTGATGATGCTACGCGATTACCACGGCAGCCTGTCTGGGCTTGATGCCGTCGTGATCGGCCGCTCAAACATAGTCGGCAAGCCCATGGCGCAGCTGTTGCTCAAGGACAGCTGTACCGTGACAATCGCACATTCGCGAACGAAGAACATCGAGACGGTGGTCAAGCGTGCCGACATAGTGGTGGTCGCCGTGGGCCGCCCGGAGATGGTGAAGGGTGACTGGATCAAACCAGGCACTACGGTAATCGACGTGGGCATTAACCGTATCGACGCCCCCGGGAAGGGTGAGGGCAAGGCACGCCTCGTGGGCGATTGCCACTTTGACAGCTGCGCAGAGGTGGCTGGTGCCATTACGCCGGTGCCGGGCGGCGTCGGTCCGATGACCATCGCCTGCCTTCTGGCCAACACGCTCAATGCCTTCTGCGACCAGAAGGGGCTGCCCAGACCACGCGATCTCGCGGTCTGAGCGCTGTGATTGATAGGAAAGAGCAAAACTCATGACCTACGTCCTTACTGTCCACTGCACCTCGAAGCGGGGTATCGTGGCCGCCGTGTCCGGTTTCCTCGCCGAGCAGGGATGCAATATCACTGACGCGTCACAATTCGACGATGCCGAAACCGGAAGCTTCTTTGCCCGGATCAGTTTTGTCCCGGAAACCGGCACAGGGCTTGACGCCTTGCGAGAAGGGTTCGGCCCGATCGGCGAGGCCTTCGGCATGCAATGGGGCATCCACGACACCGCAGACCGCATGAAAGTCTTGATCATGGTCTCGAACTTCGGCCATTGCCTGAACGATCTTCTCTACCGCTGGCGCATCGGAGCCCTCCCGATCGAAATTGTCGGTGTCGTCTCGAACCACATGACCTACCAGAAAGTGGTGGTGAACCACGATCTGCCTTTTCATCACATCAAGGTCACAAAAAACAACAAGCCCGAAGCTGAAGCACAGCTTTTGCAGGTTGTTGAAGATTCCGGTGCTGAACTGGTCGTCCTTGCGCGGTACATGCAAATCCTATCCGACAGCCTTTGCCAGAAAATGTCTGGTCGGATCATCAACATCCACCATTCGTTCCTGCCCAGCTTCAAGGGGGCTAACCCCTATAGACAAGCCTTTGAACGCGGAGTGAAACTGATCGGAGCAACGTCGCATTACGTGACCGCCGAATTGGATGAAGGCCCGATCATCGAGCAAGACACGATTCGCGTAACTCATGCGCAATCGCCCGACGACTATGTCTCGCTAGGCCGTGATGTAGAAAGCCAGGTGCTTGCACGCGCGGTTCATGCCCACATTCACCGTCGAGCGTTCCTAAACGGCGACAAGACGGTGGTCTTTCCTGCCTCTCCTGGAACCTACGCAAGTGAGAGAATGGGTTAAGGCCAGAACCAGCACGTCAACGTCCCCTTCACGACCTCTGATTCCTAAAGAACGCAACGATGCGATCGGGGAACAGAGCGTTCACTGTTCATGCAAAATAAGGGTCATCAAAATGCTTAACTCTGAAATCTCCACCCGCCGCGATGACGCCATCTCTCGGGGTGTCGGCATGCAGACGCAGGTCTATGTCGAACGCGCCTCCGGGGCCGAGGTCTGGGACGTCGAAGGCAAGCGTTATATCGACTTCGCCGCCGGGATCGCCGTGGTCAACACCGGCCATTGCCATCCCAAGGTGATGGAGGCCGTGCGCCGCCAGACGGAATCTTTCACCCATACCTGCCATCAGGTGCTGCCTTACGAGAACTACATCCGGCTGGCCGAACGGCTGAACGACAAGGTGCCGGGCGACTTTGACAAGAAGACCGTCTTTGTCACCACCGGGGCCGAGGCCGTCGAAAACGCCATCAAGGTCGCCCGCGCCGCGACCGGCCGGAATGCCATCATCGCCTTTGGCGGCGGCTTCCACGGCCGGACCTTCA
>JBKDZY010000769.1:0-3535 GCA_047971765.1 Hyphomicrobiaceae bacterium
CTGGCCGAGCCGCGCCGTCATCTGGTTCCTGGACTTCTCGATGCCAACGCGCAGCGTTGCAGGCCCAAGCGAGGACGACTTGTTGTAGTTTTCCGGCTTCCAGACTTCCTGCCCTGGCCCTTGCTCGATTTCAATGGGGGCATCAAGGACAATGGATGTCGGCTTGTAGCCGTTGTCCAGTGCCGTCGCATAGACAATCGGCTTGAACGTCGAGCCCGGCTGCCGTCTGGCCTGGGCGGCACGGTCGAACTGGCTGATGGCAAACGAGAAGCCACCGACAAGCGCGAGCACGCGGCCCGTGTGCGGATCCATGACGACGATACCGCCGCCAACCTCGGGGATCTGCATCAACGACCACACGCCCGTCGGCTTGTCATGTTCCTTCGGAGCGACCCAGACGACATCACCGATTTTCAGGACATCGCTCGCCCCTGATTTCTTGCCGTGCTTCTTGTCGGCCCACTTGATCTCGTCGTACTTGACCTCGACCGCCTGGCGCTCGGGATCAAGTTTGCCGTCCAGCCTTTTCGGCGGCCGCAACCCGATGACGGCCTTGCTCTTGTCCACGTTCAGCACGATGCCAAGCCGCCACGGCTCCAGATCGTCCGGAATCTTGATCTGGCTGAGATCCACGCCCCAGTCGCCCTTCACCGCGATATGCTTCACCGGCCCGCGCCATCCCCGCTCCTTGTCGAAGGTCTCCAGGCCATCGATCAACGCACGGCGCGCATATTCCTGCAGCTTCGGGTCCAGCGACGTGCGCACGGAAAGCCCGCCCGTGAGCAGCTTCTGCTCACCGAACTGCTTGTTGTTGACCAGCCAGCGGCGCACCTCTTCCGAATAGTAGTCGGCGGCGAAGTTCTGCGTCCCGAACGGCCTGATGTTGACGCCCAGCGGCTTTGCCTTGGCCGCTGCCGCCTGCTCCGGCGTCACATAACCATTGGCAACCATCTGGTCGATGATCCAGTTGCGCCGCTCGATGGCCTGCGCCGTACGCCGGAAGGGCTGGTAGTTGTTCGGCCCCTTCGGCAGGGCCGCAAGGTAGGCAGCTTCCGACAGTGTCAATTCGTCGAGCTTCTTGTCGAAATAGTTCAACGCCGCTGCCGCGATGCCGTAGGACCCCATCCCGAAATAGATCTCGTTGAGATAAAGCTCGAGAATCTTGTCTTTCGAATAGGTCTGCTCGATGCGGATCGCCAGGATCGCCTCACGCAACTTGCGATCGAATGTGCGTTCACTCGACAACAGAAAGTTCTTGGCGACCTGCTGCGTGATCGTCGAAGCGCCCTGGATGGAGCCACGTCCCCTGATTTTCGTTTCGATGTACTTCACACCGGCTCGGGCAATACCCGCGAAGTCCAGGCCGCCATGTTCGTAGAAACGCTTGTCTTCAGCCGACAGGAAGCAATTGATCACCATGCGCGGAACCGTGCTGATCGGCACGAAGATGCGCCGCTCGCGCGCATATTCGGCAATCAACGAGCCGTCGTGCGCATGAATGCGGGTCATGACTGGCGGTTCGTAGCGCGCCAGGCTGTCGGAACTCGGAAGGTCCTTCGAGGCATTCCAGAGCAGGTAGCCACCGACCGCCGCTCCGCCGATGAACAGCAGCACGGCCGAGCCGAACATGAATCCCAGCACACTCAACACCCAGCTGCGCCGGCGCCGCCGTCGCGGACGTTTGGGCATCGGCGGTGGAATGACGGGTTGTCTCATCTCGGCTCGTTCCGTTCGCGCGCTACGGTGCACGCCCTGCGCCTGTTGGCGTTGTATTAGCCCGCCTGGGCCTGGCCATCGCGGTCCCAGTCCCAAACCGTGCAGTCGTTGCAAGACGCCCGTCTACCGGGACCTCTCCTCGCCTTGGCACACATTGAATTCCGTTCCCACTTGCCTGTTTCAGGCGCGCTTGGCAAGCCCGCGCCCATCAAGACTCAAGTTCCCGATTTATTGAAAGAGAATGTGGCGCCGCCCCGGCAGGTGCCGGAATCTGACTGAATTTTGACATCACGGGCAAACCGAGGCGGTTTTGTGCGGGTCCAGGTGCGCAATTGCGGGTATACTTCATAACAAGCGGCACGACAGTGTCAGCATTACGGCCATTCGACAAAAATGTCGCATAGCTTCATTTTTCCACGTCAAAGGCATTTGGCAGTCCGCGCCGGCATCATCTGAACAGATAGATCGGACTGCTCCATGCCTGGTTGCCGTCTTCCTGCGTCACCCTCACGAACAGCCGTGTATCGCCACGCAGTGCAACAGCCGCCCGCTTGCGCAACGTGACATCCGTGGCTGTCATTGTTTCCGGCAACCGGTAGAGCTGCACGGCCCGGTCAAGCCCGCCCGCAGAAAAGATGTGCCGTTCGAGCCCCAGGGCTCCGATCGCCCTCTGACCACGAACATGCGGGGTCTCGAACGCAATTGCCCCCTCGATCCCCTGGTCCAGCCACAGGTCTATGGCCCCGAAATTGCCGGTCGTGACGGCCTTCCAGGCAACATTTTGCTTGTCTTGCGCCCGAATACCGCGATCGAGATTCCAGTTGTTGATCACCCCGGTGCGCGCAATGCTGTTGCCGTCGACCACCAGCGATCCATCCCAGGTCGTGGTCCGCGCCCTGCCCCGGTACTCCGCGCCCTGGAACATCAAGCGCACGCGCGCGCCCAGGTCGGCCGCGGAATAGGGCCGGTGACACTCGATAACACGATCCCCATCCAGGATCTCGACCCGCTCGATGGGAGCGGACCCGACCACCCGGACGCTGATCTCCACCTCGTCGTCCTGAACCTTCGCGATGTCTCCCATCATCACGCGGCGCACTTTTCGGCTTTCCGCATGGTCGAACGCGGCGGGGTCACGCAGGAAAAGCTCGGCGTCGCTCTGCAGCGTCGCCGTGACGTCCAGGAATATCCGGGCACCGGTCGTCCCATAGTGATGCCGCCTGCGCATGGCTTCGAAAATCGCATCACGATCGAGCCGGGGGGCAAGGAAACAGGTGAGGCCACCTCGACTGCCAAAGAAGGAAGCGCCCGGGTAGCAGGCCCCCGGACGCCCCTTGTGGCCGTCCGAGTTGGCCACGATTCCAACGCGGTAACCCGCTTCGAAGGCATCCTGAACGATCCACTCGAACGTGCCCCACGACGAATGGACCTCGACCGCGGCTTCGAGCTTCTGGTCGTGCGCGAAAAGAATATCCGCGTATCGGCCTCCGACATGCGCCGCAACCACACAGTCCCGCCCCGCGAGGCATCGGAACAAGTCGTGTGCGTCGTGCGCGTCGCTCCCTTCGTCCAAGCGATCGTCACCATCGAAGATCTGGGCATGGCTCGACCGATGGATGGTTTCTCCCTCGCGCCTGAAATGCACGTTCCGGTCACCACCAACGGCTGTATTGGCACTCCATTCGTAACCGGGAATGCACACGAAAGCCCCCGAAACGTCGAACTCTTTCGTCAAGGCGTTCAAATCACGCCAGAAGTTGCCGGAAATCTGGAAGTCGTTCCCTTGATGCCCCATCACATCGAGAAACGCCTTGTCCCG
>JBKDZY010000770.1:0-1695 GCA_047971765.1 Hyphomicrobiaceae bacterium
TGTAGTCGCGGATATAGGGAACCTCGCGCTTGACATGATACTCGTTGAGGATCACGAGGCCCATGGCCATCGCCAGCGCCGCGTCGGTGCCTTTTTTCACCGACAGCCAGATATCAGAGAATTTCGCGGCCTCGGAATAGTCTGGGCAAATGACGGCGGACTTCATGCCCCGATAGCGCGCCTCTGTGTAGAAGTGCGCATCAGGCGTGCGGGTCTGGGGAACATTCGATCCCCACAGGATGATGAAGCCGGCGTTATACCAGTCGGCCGATTCCGGTACGTCCGTCTGCTCTCCCCAGGTTTGCGGACTTGCCGGCGGGAGATCGCAGTACCAATCGTAGAACGACAGGCAGACGCCGCCGAGCAGCGACAGGTAGCGTGCGCCCGATGCATACGAGACCATCGACATGGCGGGAATCGGGGAGAAGCCGATGACCCGGTCGGGGCCATAGGTCTTGGCGGTGTAGGCATTGGCGGCGGCGATGATCTCGGTCACCTCGTCCCACTTGCCGCGCACGAAGCCGCCATGGCCGCGCACCTGGATGTAGTCGTTGCGCTTGGCCGGATCCTCGACGATGGATTTCCAGGCCGCGACGGGCGCCAGATGCTTGCGGGCATCGCGCCACTGGCGCAGAAGTCGCGAACGGATCAAGGGATATTTCACGCGGTTGCCGGAATAGAGATACCAGCTGTAGCTGGCTCCGCGCGAGCATCCGCGCGGCTCGTGGTTCGGCAGGTCCGGGCGCGTTCGCGGGTAGTCGGTCTGCTGGGTTTCCCAGGTGACGATGCCGCCCTTCACGTAGATCTTCCACGAGCAGGAACCGGTGCAGTTGGCGCCGTGTGTCGAACGCACGATCTTGTCGTGCTGCCAGCGCTGGCGATAGCCGTCTTCCCAGCGCCTGTCCTCGTTGGTGGTGATGCCATGGCCTTCGGAGAAGGTCTCCTTGGCCTTGCGGAAGTAGGTCAGTCGATCAATCAAGTGGCTCATATTCTGTGCCTCACGAGTGCCGGAGCGCGGTCCTGCGGGGAGCGGCTCCGGCGGATACGGTTATTCGGCAGGGCGAAGTGACGGGGGCGCGGCGGGGCCGCCGCGTTCGATGTCGTGCAGCAGGCCGCCGCGGCGCGTGTAGTACCACCACGTCACGAGCAGGCATGTGACGTAGAAGATCATGAAACCCCACAAGGCCATGGCCGGCCCTCCCGTCATTGCGATGGACGAGCCGTAGGCCTTCGGGATGAAGAAGGCGCCGTAGGCTGCGATGGCCGAGGTGAAGGCGATGATTGCCGCGCTCTCCATGTCGGCCTGGCGGGTGCGGCGCTGTTCGGGAAGTTCCGGCATCAGGCGCTCGACCTCGGAACGCATGATCACGGGGATCATCTGGAAGGTCGATGCGTTGCCGACACCGGTGGCCAGGAACAGGATCATGAACATCGCGAAGAAGCCCCAGCACGCTCCTGGCTGATCCTTGATGTCGAGGAAGTAGAGAACGCCTCCGACAGCTGCGATCATGACCACGAATGTCCAGAGGGTGACGCGTCCGCCGCCCCAGCGGTCAGATACCCAGCCCGTGGCAGCGCGCGAGAGTGCACCAACCAGCGGACCCAGGAAGACGTACTGTAGGCTGTCGACATGCGGGAACTGGGTCTTGGCCAGCAGCGGGAAGCCCGCGGAATAGCCGATGAACGATCCGAAAG
>JBKDZY010000771.1:0-5196 GCA_047971765.1 Hyphomicrobiaceae bacterium
CGACCTTGGCCTTGAAGGTGTCGAGCTGCTGACGCACGCCGGAAACCATGCCGGCAAGATCGGATGTCAGCATGACCATGTCGAAGCCGCGCTTGATGGCGCCGGCTGCGAAGTCGGCGCCGGCGCAGTGCATCACGGCCTTGATGCCGTGCTTGTGGGCCGCCGCCAGGATCTTGTCGCAGGTTTCGAGGTGACGGGGCTCGGTGTTGTCGGGTTTTGGCGGCAGGTCCAGGGCAAACGACAGGTCGGCGGGGCCGATGTAGACGGCATCGAGGCCGGGCGTCTGGCAGATGGCGTCCAGGTTGGCAATGCCTTCCTTGGTTTCGATCATGGCCATGACGATGATCTCGTCGTTGGCGTGGGCGACGTAGTCGGCGCCACCGTAGTGGAGGGCGCGGACCGGACCCGATGAGCGCATGCCAACTGGCGGATAGCGACAAGCAGCGACCGCCCGTGCGGCTTCCTCGGCATTGTTGACGAGCGGCACGATGATACCGTAGGCGCCCAGATCCAGCGCCTTCATGATGGTGGCCGGCTCGTTCCAGGCGACGCGCACGATCGGCACGGTATCGGTCTGGGAGATGGCCTGGAGCATCGGGGCCACATCCTTCATCTCGGATGTGCCATGCTGGAGATCCACGCATATGGCGTCGAAGCCCTGGCGGGCCATGACCTCAGCCGTGAAGCCATGGGAGATGGAACACCAGCCCAGGGTTGCGTGCCTGCCGTCCCGCCACATCTGCTTGATCTTGTTCTTCCTCATCTTTCCTCTCTCCAGTTCTCTTGTGTGCTGTTGGCCCATGGCCGCGCCTGCGTGGGGCATCGGAAATTCGCCACGGAGCCAGATCAAGCCGGATCGCGGTGGCAGGCAACGTTGTCTCCGGCCAGCCGGCATCACGCCACTTAACGCACGTGCGATCAAGGACTGAATTGCTGGCCCCTCGGACCTGATGGTCTGCGGGAGCATTGCGCGGCAAATGCCGCAGGCAGCATCGGTGGGCTTGAGCAGGCCTTGCGGGTGAGCAACACTAGACCAATTCCGGTTTTGCCGGAGTCGGTCTGGCTTGTTTGCGCTCACGCGTCGTATCGGTCTCCAGCCGGGCGCTCCGCGAGGGCGGCCCCAAGGCCCGGGCCGCAGTCGTGATCCGCGCGTTTCCACCTCGATCGGCAACGCTACAGGTGAAGGTGAAAGCAAACTGCCCGACCGGCATAAGACGTGACAAGAGAAACATCCACCAGGAGGATCGCCGATGGCGCTTGGTCCAAACACGCTGCGCGAGATGCTGCACACAATGCAAACGATCCGGCGCTTCGAGGAACGCGCGTCGGACGACTACCGCGCGGGCAAGATATTCGGGGTGGTGCACTGCTATATCGGCGAGGAGGCCATTGCGGTCGGCGTGTGCGGTGCGCTGCGCGAAAGCGACCAGATCATCTCGACGCATCGCGGGCATGGCCACTGCATCGCCAAGGGTGCGGATCTCGACCGCATGATGGCCGAGCTCTATGGCAAGCGGGACGGCTACTGCAAGGGCAAGGGCGGCTCGATGCATATCGCCGATTTCGAGAAGGGGATGCTGGGCGCGAACGGGATCGTTGCCGGCGGCATGTCGATCGTGACGGGCGCGGGGCTGGCCGCGAAACTCGAAGGCAAAGGTGGTGTGGCGGTGTCGTTCTTCGGGGATGGCGCTTCGGCGGCAGGGCCATTCCATGAGTGCCTCAATATCTCGACGGCATGGAAGCTGCCGGTCATCTATGTGTGCGAGAACAACACCTACGCCGCACAGACGCCAGCTTCGACGACCATCGCACGAGGGGGCGAGATTGCGCGCCGCGCCGACGGCTATGGCATTCCGGGCATTTCGGTGGACGGCAACAACATCGAGGCCGTTCATGCCGTGGCAGAGCAGGCGGTGGCCCGGGCCCGGGCAGGCGAGGGACCGACGTTGATCGAGGCCCGTACCTACCGCTGGAGGGCACATACCGAGCGTGCCGGGCAACCCGACTACCGGCCCAAGGACGAGATCGCCGCCTGGAAAGAACCTGCAAAGGATCCGATCCAGCGGCTGGTCGGCAAGCTCAAGGCGGAGCACGGGTTCAGTGATCGTGATTTCGAGGAATTGGACCGGCAGGTGCTCGCCCGCCTCGAAGAGGCCTGCAAATTTGCAGAAAGCAGCCCGTTCCCCGCGCCGGATGATGCGCTGGAAGACGTGTTTGCGGCGTGACAGCGGGAGGATGACGGAAATGAGGGAAATCACATTCGCGAAAGCCGGCCTGGAGGCCGTGCAGGAAGAAATGCGACGGGACCCGAAGGTGTTCTACATGTCCACCGATGCCATCGTCCCGCTTGCCGAGGAGTTCGGGACGGAACGGATGCGGTCCACGCCGATTGCGGAAAGCACCATGACGGGCATGTCGATCGGTGCGGCAGGATCGGGCTATCGGCCGATCTGCGACTGGCGGCAGGTCACCTTCTGCTTTGTAGCCATGGACCAGATCGTCAACCAGGCTGCGAAGATCACCTACATGTTCGGTGGCCAGCAGAAGTTCCCGATCGTCTTCCGGGCCAGCGTCGGCGGTGGTGGCCGGCTGGCCGCGCAGCACTCGCAGAGTCCCTACTCCATGTTCATGAACATGAGCGGGCTGAAGATCATCCTGCCGTCGACGCCGCGTGATCTCAAGGGACTGCTGAAGTCGGCGATCCGTGACAACAATCCGGTGATCTCGTTCGAAGGCAACCGGATGCTGGCCATGAAGGGCGAAGTGCCAGACGAGGACGCGGACGAGCTGATCCCGATCGGCAAGGCGGAGGTGCGGCGGCAAGGCAAGGACATCACGGTGGTGGCGCTGGCGTGGGCGGTGCATGAAGCGCTGGCTGCCGCCGATGTGCTGGAGAAGGAGGGGATCTCGGTCGAGGTTGTCGATCCGCGGACGATCGCGCCGCTCGATGCCGAGACGATCCGCGCCAGTGTCCGCAAGACCGGGCGGCTGTTGATTGCCGACGAGGCGGGGCCGATCTGTGGTGCCTCGGCGGAAATCGCCACGTTGGCGACGGAAGATCCTGCGACGTTCCGTGCCTTGAAGGCGCCGGTGAAGCGGGTGTGCGCGTTGTTCGTGCCCATTCCCTACGCGCCGGTGCTGGAGGACCACGTTTTTCCCGACCGGAACAAGATTGCGGATGGCATCCGTGCGGTCATGAAATCGTAATCAGATCGCGAGATTTGTGGTTCATGGCGGGAAATGCGGGCGTCGCGCTTGACACAGCGTCGGCGCCTGTTCTCTCTGGCGCCAGCTTCAAACAGCGGGAAGATCCAGGATGCGCATTCTCGTCACCGGTGCTGCCGGCTTCATCGGATTTCATACGGCAAAGGTGCTTCTGGCGCGCGGCGACGAGGTCGTCGGTCTCGACAACGTCAACGACTACTACGATGTCAGGCTGAAACAGGCGCGTGTTGCCCAGCTCGCGCCGTTGCCCGGCTTCCGGTTCGAAAAGGTAGACCTTGCGGACCGGGAGGGGATGGCGCGGGTCTT
This sequence comes from Hyphomicrobiaceae bacterium, assembly GCA_047971765.1. Taxonomy (GTDB): domain Bacteria; phylum Pseudomonadota; class Alphaproteobacteria; order Rhizobiales; family Hyphomicrobiaceae. The sequence continues at coordinate 3,532 of JBKDZY010000771.1, forward strand.
CGCCGAGTTCCGTCCTGAGCGGGTCGTGCATCTGGCGGCGCAGGCAGGCGTTCGATATGCCGCCACCAACCCGCACGCCTATGCCGACAGCAACCTTACGGGTTTTCTCAATATTCTCGAAGGGTGCCGGCACGGCCAGGTCCAGCATCTGGTCTATGCCTCGTCGTCATCCGTCTATGGCGCCAACACGGCGATGCCGTTTTCCACAAGCCAGTCGGTGGATCATCCCGTCAGCCTCTATGCCGCGAGCAAGAAGGCGAACGAGCTGATGGCGCATTCCTATTCACACCTCTACCGCATTCCGACGACCGGCCTGCGCTTCTTCACGGTCTATGGGCCGTGGGGGCGGCCGGACATGGCGTTGTTCCTGTTTTCCGATCGTATCCTCAAGGGGCAACCCATCGACGTCTTCAACAACGGGCGCCACAGTCGTGATTTCACCTATATCGACGACATTGTCGAAGGTGTCGTCCGCACGCTCGACCGTGTGGCTGCACCCGATCCGGCCTGGAGCGGGAAGACCCCGGATCCGGCGACATCGTCCGCGCCCTACCGGATCTACAATATCGGCAACAACCAGCCGGTCGAACTGCTGCACATGATCGCCTGCCTCGAGAAGGCGCTCGGACGCACGGCCGAGAAGCGGATGCTGCCCATGCAGCCGGGAGACGTGCCGGACACCTATGCCGACATCGACGCGCTCGCCAGGGACACCGGCTTCAAGCCATCGACACCGATCGAGATCGGCATCGAGCGTTTCGTGTCCTGGTATCGGTCCTACTACAACGTCTAGCGATATTTGGGGGGCGCAAGTTCCATGCGGGAGTGATAGCCTCGGGCCATCATTGCCGCAGAGGAGCCTTGCCCCATGACAACCGTCATCCGCAATGCCAGCTGGGTGGTCGCCTATGATCCCGCCCGCGACACCCATTCCTATGTCGCGGATGGTGATGTCGCGTTCGAGGGCAACCGGCTGGTCACGGTCGGGGAACCTCATCAGGGCCCGGTGACGCGCGAGATCGACGGGCGCGGGCTGATGGTGATGCCGGGGCTGGTCGATATTCACTCCCATCCCGGCTCCGAACCCATGAACAAGGGCTGGAACGACGACCTCGGGTCGCCGAAACTCTACAATTCCGGACTCTATGAAATCATGCCGGTGTTTCGTCCGGACAGCGAAGGCGTTCCCAACTCGGCACGGGTGGCGTGGGGCGAACTGATGCTCTCCGGGGTCACCACGCTGGTCGACCTGTCGGTTGCGTGGGATGGCTGGCTGGAGGCAATGGCAGCGAGCGGCATCCGTGGACTCCTGGCGCCGATGTACCGTTCGGCGCGCTGGTACACGGACAACGGGCATGTGGTGAAGTACGAATGGGACGAAGCCGCGGGTCTCAAGGCCATGGAGCGGGCGCTGGCGATCGTGGATCAGGCGGAGGGACATCCTTCGGGGCGGATGGGGGGCATGATTTCTCCGTCACAGATCGACACCTGCACGCCCGAGCTCATCCAGGCCAGTCTTGCGGCGGCCCGGGCGCGCGGTCTCAAGATGCAGATCCATGCCGCGCAATCCGTCGCTGAATTCCACGAGATGACCCGGCGCCATGGCAAGACGCCGGTGCAATGGCTCTCGGATATCGGCGCGCTGTCGCCGGACACGGTGATTGC
>JBKDZY010000772.1:0-5904 GCA_047971765.1 Hyphomicrobiaceae bacterium
TCTATTTTCCGCCATTCCATCATTTTCCCATAGAAATTCCCAAAAATCATTCCCATTCAATCTTCTCCCTTTCTTCCGCTCCAGACTTCCTCCAATGAAACGGCATCTCATTTCCCATCAGTTCCGCACATCGCTGTTATATTTTGTGATCCAACATATTTCCCGCAGCCCGCGACACCCTACCCAGCCACCATATGCATGATGATTTTTCCTTACAGAATTCTGACAAAATCTGATCTCGTCCGACCTCGCCATGACTGTCAGCATTTCAACATGATACACCCACGCCATTCATTCTCCTGACAGACACTCATTCAACACCCCTCACTCCAAGTACCTGCTTTTCATATCCATTCCTGAAATCGCCACCAAATTTTCCCGTCAATTCATCTTTCCAGAAACAATTCCAAATCCATTCCGCATACATTTTTATTTTCGCCTGTAAATATTGTTGAAACCATATCCCGCCAACATTTCGCCACACAACAAACAGCTCGCCATTTCAATTATATCGGGAGGTCTGGCGCTTCATGGATCTGGTCAATAATGACCTCAGGGCGCTCATCGAAAAACATGTCCACTCATTGAAGAGGGACGGCGCCGCAATACTCGAAATCCTGGACGGACCTTACCCCGATCCGGAACACCTCTGGCCCCTGACCCACAAGTTCAAAGGGGGCGCAGGCACCATCGGATTCCAGCAGATCCACGCGGCCGCACAGAACCTCCACGCCGCCGTCAAATCGCGCGCGGCACAGCAACGGCCGATTGATGCCGAATGCCGCCAGCTTGCCGAGCAGTTCAGGCTGCTGCTGGAGGATTTGCGCCCCGAACATTCCGCGTTGCTCTCATAGGCGATCCTGACCCATGGCGAAATCAGTCCTCATTGCAGAAGACAGTCCTGTTGTCTGCGACATCGTCAAATTGTTCCTGACGAAGAACGGTCACACCGCGACCATCTGCGAGGATGGCCGCAAGGCGCTGGAAGCTCTCTTGACCCAGCAGTTCGATGTTGCGCTGATCGACTATCATCTGCCCGAACTCGACGGCGTCGAGGTCGTTTCGCTCTACTGCGAGGCTGCCGGGCTGCGTCCCCGACCGAGGTTCCTGGCCATGACCGCGGACCCCGAGCACTTCCTGGCCTCGGACAAGGGCATCGACCGCTTCGAGACCGTCCTGCCCAAGCCGCTTGATATCGAGGCGGTGGTCAAGCTTGTGGAGAGCGATCCGCCGGCCCGGCAACCGGCCATCACACAGCCCGGGCCAACCCGACAGGCTGCGGGGGGACGCCCATTCGCGGAGCTGGACAAGGATTTTCTCTACTACCCCGATGATTTCAGCGGCGATGCCCTTCGCAGGACGCGGATGCGCACGGAACTGCAGGGGGCTCCCGACGCTCTGATCGTCACCGATGCCTCGAATGTGGCGACGCTGTCATCCTTCAGCACCGAATTCGGCCTGCACCTCGTCCCCGTCATCGACCTCTCGGGTGCGTTGCCGGGGCGGGCGACGATCAGCACCCACGGGAAGCCGGTCACCAGCGGCGACATTCTCAACGTAGTCGAAGGTTTTCGTGCGCGCCGCCAGCGGCTGCATCCCGATTTCGCGACCACGTCGGACGCGCGCCACCGACTGCTGGCGCGGTGCTACGTCAACGACGGGTCGCTGCCCGCCCACCTCACCGCGGACTACAGGCGGCTTGCCGTCTACCGCACGCTGAACACCCCGGAAGACGTGGAGACGCTGGCGCCAAGACTTGTCGAGGACCGGCTTCTCGCGCCGTCGTTCGCTCACCGCCTCAACGTCTGCCCCTCATGCTCGAGTTCGCGCCTTACGGTCTGGGAGAAATGCCACAAGTGCCATTCGACCAACCTGCGGGAAGTGCCCTACGTGCATCACTATCGTTGCGCCTACCAGGGCATCAGACCCTCATTCGAGCATGGCGACGATCTCATATGTCCCAAATGCAGCCATGAGCTGTTGCAGTTCGGCAAGGACTACGACCTGCCTGGCATGGCTGTCGCCTGCGACGAATGCAAGGCCACGACATCCGATCCCGAGATCGAGTTCATGTGCCTCGACTGCTCGCAACGCACACCGGGCGATCGCATCCTGACCCGGGACGTAATGTCATACACACTGACCGCCCGGGGAAAGGAAGCCGCGGAGTTCGGGCTGATGTCAGACGGTGGACTGGCAGCGATCTTCAGGTTCTCCGAACTCCCTTTGCAGATTGTCGCCCAGATCAACCGGATGGTCTCGGAGGCCGGCGACCAGGCGCGTTTCTGCCTGGGGTCCATTTCATATCCGCTCCTGCGCCACAAGGAAGCGGACCATGGCGTCAACCCGGTGTTCCAGACGCGCGCACTGCTGCTCCGCAGGCTGCAGGAAACAGCTCGTCCGCACATGGCAAGCGCGGGCCATTCGGCCGACTACCTGCTGTTCAAGGACGGCGACGAACATTCGGTGCGCAGCGCGCTGACCGGCGACCTGGCAGCGTTGCGTCCGGAGCTCTCCATCGACCTCGAACCCAGGATCGACGTCTTCAGCCACAGCGACATTCTGTGAGGCACCGGATGAGCACACCCTACCTGGAAACCATGCCCCACATCTTCGCCAGCTTCTCCTACGGGCTGATGTTCACGATCCTGCTGATCGAGGCGCCCCGCTATCTTCTGCTGGCGTTTGCCGCCCTCGTCAGCCGCACCGACCGCTATGCGCGGGGCCCGGAAAAACCACCCTATTCCCTGGTCATCGTCGGGCACAACGAGCAGGCCACCCTGCGCCAACGCATCGAGGCGCTGTCCGAGCAGTCGCACTGCCCGGACGAGATCATCGTGGTTTCCGACGGATCGACCGATGCAATGGAAAAAGACCTGATCAGGATGCAGCGTAGCGGCCTGATCGACGGCTTCCAGCATCTCGAGCTTCGCGGCGGCAAATCGGCGGGCACCAACCTGGCCATCCAGGGCTGCCGCAACGAATACGTGGTGCTTGCGGACTCGGATACCGAGTTCGAGCGGCACGCACTCAGGAACATCGTGACACGGCTCCACTATTCGGATTGCGCGGCAGTGTGCGGGAACATCAGGGCCGCCAATGCGGATGAGGGCCTGATCCCGGCCATGCAGGACATCGAGTACCTGATCTGCATTTCGGCGGGAAAGACCGGCCTCGACATGCTCGGCCAGGTAGGGCTCGTCTCCGGGGCGTTCGGTGCATACCGGCTATCGGCGCTCAAGCGGATTGGCGGTCTCGATCCGATCGGCGGGGAAGATCTCGACCTCACACTGCGCCTGCGCCGGGCGGGCTACGGCATCTGCTTCGCACGCGACGCGGTCTGCCTGACCCACGTACCGGCGACGGCGAAGGCGCTGATCAAGCAACGCTACCGGTGGGAGCGGGATGCCTTCAATCTCAGGTTTCGCGCGCACGTCATGGCCTTGAACCCGTTCTCGGCGCATTTCAGGGCGCGAGAGCTGTTCAGCTTCTTCGACTTCGTCCTGTTCGAATTCCTGCCGACAATGATCACGCCGTTCTTCTTCATCTACATGTACGCCTACCTGGGACGCGAAGTCTGGTCGCTGCTGTTCACCTACTTCACCGTCTACGGGCTCACGTATGTGATCACCTTTCTTGCGCTTGGCATCAGCGAGCCGAATATCGGCAGCAAGCCGCTCTCCAGGCTGCCGGCCTTCATCGTCTATCACATGATCTTTCTCAGATGCCTGCGTTTCCTCGCCTTCGTATCCGAGTGGTTCTTCCACGCATCCCAGAATGACGACTACTTCCCGGAAAAGGTTCGCCGCGAAGTCCGAGAATTGAGCAGGAGCGCCTGATGCGACGCCTCAGATCACGATCGAAGCCCGACACCATGAAGCCGCAGCTCAGGAAGTCCGCGAGCACGCTCGGGCACACCATCTATTTTCTTCTCCTGGTGCTGCTGACCGGCGTGTTCCTGTGGCACATGTTCGGCGACAATATCGTCTTCCGGGCCGATGGCGTCGTCGTGCAGGACCACTACAAGGTGGAAGCACCGGCCACGCTGCAGGTCAACGCGGTCTATGTCGAACCGGGCCAGGTCATCGAGGCCGGACAGCCGATCCTGCGCGTGGACATGACCGGCTCGCAGATGCAGATGACGCACCTTGCCGAACGCATCCGCACGCTCGAACAGGATGACTGGCGCACGCAACAGGCGGCCAAGGAGGCCCGCCGGCAGATGGGCGAGATCACCCAGCAACTGAAGTCCTACGAGGAAATGCTCAACCTCAAGCTCAAACTCGCCGAGCTCGGCCTCAGCCGGACGGTCGAAATCGAGCAGACGCGCATCGCCATCCACGAATTGCGGAAGGAACAGAAGCGACTGACGGTCAGGGCCGAGATGCAGACTGACGATGGACAGACCCTGCGGATCCTTCGCGAGAGCTTCGATGCCCTCAGGCGCATGATTGGTGACGGCATCATCCGCGCACCGGTGGCTGGCCGCGTCGGCAAGGTCCTGGTGCGTCCGGGTGCCGTGGCCACCACGGGCGAGGAGATGATGTCCGTCATCCACGGCAACGTCTATATCGTTGCCTATGTCGATGACGACTACCTGTTTTCCTTCACCAAGGGGAACGTCGTCACCGTCAGGAGCGAGGGGCGGAAACGACGCGGGATCGTCACCGAATTCCTGCCATTCTCGGAAAGCCTGCCTTCCGAGTTCCACGGCACCTTGAAGGCGCGCCGCCGCAGCCTGCTGGCGCGGATCGACGTGACAGACAAACGCGGACTCGTGAAGGACCAGGGCGTCACGATCACGCTCGCGAAGCAGTCGCTTTCGAACATTGCCCTCCCAATCCACTGGATCGCTGCCTACGCGAAAACGGGTCCGTAGCCTTGTTGCGCCCACGGACCGCACCGACCTTCGGCCTGGTCCTGCACGGGCGCGGCGCCAGGGCCGGGGGGCGACTGCTGCGGAAGGTTATCGCAGCCCGCCTGCCTCCTCGATGAAGCCCGCAATGCCTTCAACGCCCTTGCCGTCGCGAATTGATGTCATGACGAACGGCTTGTCGCCGCGCATGCGCCTGGCATCATTCTTCATGACCTCCAGATCGGCTCCCACATGCGGCGCAAGATCCGTCTTGTTGATGACGAGAAGATCCGAGCGCGTGATGCCGGGCCCACCCTTGCGGGGGATCTTCTCGCCCTGTGCAACGTCGATCACGTAGATGGTGAGGTCTGCGAGTCCCGGCGAGAATGTGGCTGCCAGATTATCACCGCCGGATTCCAGAAGGATCAGCTCCAGACCGGGGAACTTCCCGCGCATGGTGTCGATGGCCGCGAGGTTGATGGAGCAATCCTCCCTGATGGCCGTGTGCGGGCATCCGCCCGTTTCGACCCCCATGATGCGCTCCAGCGGCAGGGCCTGCAGGCGCATGAGGATCTCGGCATCCTCCTTGGTGTAGATGTCGTTGGTTATCGCGCAGATGTCGTAGCGGCCATGGAAGGCCTTGCACAACGCCGCCGTCAGCGTCGTCTTGCCGGAACCGACTGGGCCTCCGATGCCGACGCGAAGCGGGCCATGCGGGCTGGAGCAGGAGCTTGTCATGATCTGAAGAGCCTCGAGTATTGGGTTTCGTGTGCCAGGGATGCGAGATCGGATCGCATGGTGCTGCTTCCGATGCTCGAGAGCGGTGCCTTGGCGATGGCGTGCGCAAATTTCCGGAGTTCCGGCATCAGGGCCGCGAGAACGTGCTGGCCATCGGTCTGGCCGATCACGGACAACCTGATTGCGGCAGACACCATGTTGCCTGCGAAGCCGATGGCATAGGCATGGAGCGCCGCGGTGCAGGCAATGCCGTGACCTGCCGCAGCCATCGCGGCGGCTACCGGATAGGCCACGTCGCCATCAAGCGCGCG
>JBKDZY010000773.1:0-6496 GCA_047971765.1 Hyphomicrobiaceae bacterium
GACACCATCTATCACGAGCATTTCTCGTACTTCTCTGCCGTTTCGGTCGAGCGCCTCGCGGCCCGCCACGGCCTCAGGATCGTCGACATCGAGGAATTGCCGACCCACGGCGGTTCCCTGCGCGTCTACCTGGCCCACGCTGCCAGCAGTCACGAGCCCACCGCCAGCGTGGCCCGCATCATCGAAGCCGAGAAAGCCCGCAACTTCCTGTCGCTCAGCGGCTACCAGGGTTTCCAGGATGAAGTCCGCACCCTCAAGCACGAACTGCTTGCCCTGCTCATTCAATTGAAGCGGGATGGCAAGTCCATCGTCGGGTACGGCGCACCTGGAAAAGGCAATACGCTACTCAACTATTGTGGCATCGGCCCGGATTTCCTCGACTTCACCGTGGACCGCAACCCCTACAAGCACGGACGTTTCACGCCGGGCATGCGCATTCCCATTCTCGCCCCCAAGGCCCTCGACGAGGCCCGGCCGGATTACGTCCTGATCCTGCCATGGAACATCAAGACCGAGATCATCAGGCAGCTACAGCACATCAAGGACTGGAACGGCCGTTTCATCGTGCCTGTCCCGCGCCCTGAAATCCTGTCGCCCGGATCGGAGGCGCGCCCATGAAGACCGTTCTCTTCTGCGGTGGGCAGGGCATGCGCATCCGGGAATACTCCGAAGCGGTGCCCAAGCCGATGATCCCGATCGGTCAGCAGCCGATCCTTTGGCACCTGATGAACTACTACTCCATCAACGGCCACAAGGACTTCGTGCTGTGCCTTGGCTACAAGGCGTCCGTGATCAAGGAGTTCTTCCTGTCGGGCAGGTCGAAATCCTTTGTCGATTGCATCGTGACAGGTTCCGGCCGCCAGCTCGAGGTCATCGGCGACATCCATGACGACTGGCGGGTCGCGCTGATCGACACCGGCATCTCGCGCAACATCGGCGGCCGCCTCATGGCCGTGAAATCACAGGTCGAGAACGAGGAGATGTTCCTCGCCAACTACGCCGACGGCTTGTCGGACGTCAATCTCGAGCACATGGTGGAAACCTTCCGCAGGAGCAACAAGCTCGCCTGCTTCCTCGCCGTCCGCCCGACCATCAGCATGCACCTGATCAACGTTGCCGACGACGGAACCATCAAGAGCTTCAACAGTGCGCAGGACGCAGGCCTCTGGATCAACGGCGGCTTCTTCATCATGCGGCCCGAGATCTTCGACTACATGAAGGAGGGCGAGGAACTGGTCGAGCAGCCATTCGCGCGCCTGATGGCCGAAGACCGCCTGATGGCCTACCGGCACGAAGGCTTCTGGTGCGCCATGGATACGCTCAAGGATCGCCAGTATCTCGAGGAATTGGTGGAGAACGGCAACATGCCCTGGATTGACGCCGCCACCACGAGCCACATGAAAGAACCACTGACGTGATGATGGCGCTGCCGCTGACGAAAATGGGCTCCCCCCTCACGATCCTGTGCATCGGGGCACACTCCGATGACATCGAGATCGGCGCAGGCGCGACAATCCTGGGCCTCATGGCCTCCGGCCACGACGTGGTGGCACATTGGGTCGTCTTGTCGGCATCCGGCAGACGTGGCCAGGAAGCGACCGCCTCCGCACAGGACTTCCTGCAAGGCGCCGCTGAGAGCCATATCGAGGTGAACACCTTCCGTGACGGCTATTTCCCCTACGAGGCAGCCGCAGTGAAGGACTACATGGGCGGCCTGTCCAGGCGGATCAGTCCGGACATCGTTTTCACACATCACCGCGACGATGCCCACCAGGACCACCGGCTGGTCGCCGAACTCACCGGCAATCATTTCCGCGACACGCTCACTCTCGCCTACGAGATTCCGAAATGGGATGGCGATCTCGGACGCCCCAACGTCTATCTGCCCATTGCCCGCGACATCCTCGACCGGAAGATCGCGCTGCTCGAGCAGCACTTCGCCACGCAACGGTCCAAGGACTGGTTCGACGGGGAAACGTTCCGCGGCCTGGCCCGTATCCGTGGCATGGAATGCCGCGCACCAGACCGCTTCGCTGAAGGGTTCCATTGCAACAAGCTGGCACTGAGCCTGCATTGATGCACCGATGAGGATCGGGACTGGTCAGGCGTCCGGCACAACCGGACTTGACCACCCCGCAAGCAGGGAGAATTGAAATGCGGGTCGTCGTTACAGGACACCTCGGCTACATCGGAACCGTGATGGTCCCCTTGCTCCAGGCCGCTGGCCATGAAGTGACGGGCTTCGACTGCGATCTCTACGGCAAGTGCACCTACGACGCGGGTGGCACCATCGCCAACGTCTCCTTCGTGCAAAAGGACGTTCGCGACGCCGCACCCGAGGATTTCCGGGGCGCCGATGCCGTCATCCATCTGGCAGCACTGTCCAACGATCCGCTCGGCAACCTCGATCCCGACATCACCTACGCCATCAACCACCGCGCCAGTGTCCGCGTTGCAGAAGCGGCCAAGGCTGCCGGCGTCAAGCGTTTCCTGCTGGCGTCATCATGCTCCAACTATGGCCTGGCTGGCGACAACATGCTGGACGAGACGGGCGCACTGAACCCGGTGACGGCCTACGGAAAGTCCAAGGTCATGGCCGAGCGCGACATCGCTCCGCTCGCCGGTCCCGGTTTCAGCCCCACCTTCATGCGTCCAGCCACCGCCTACGGCCTGTCGCCCCGGCTGAGGTTCGACATCGTCCTCAACAACCTGGTGGCCTGGGCCGTCACCACCGGCCGCATCTACCTCAAGTCGGATGGCACGCCGTGGCGCCCGATCGTGCACATCCGCGATATCTCGGCGGCCTTCATTGCCGCCATGGAGGCGCCCGTGGAAGCCGTGCACAATCAGGCCTTCAATGTCGGCCAGACCGCACACAACTACATGATCAAGGACATTGCCGGCATTGTCGCCGAGGTCGTGCCCGGCTGCGAGCTGGCCTACGCGCCCGACGCCGGCCCCGACACCCGCTCATACCGCGTCAGCTTCGAGAAGATCGCGCGCACGCTGCCCGCCTTCAAGCCGGCATGGGACGCCCGGCGCGGCGCAGAGGAATTATATGCAGCCTATAGCGCCAGCAAACTGGATCTCGATGAATTCGAGGGCCCACGCTACCAGCGTATCAGCCACATCCGGCAACTGATGAGCACCGGACGCCTCACGGCGGGCCTGCGCTGGCAACCGATCGCAGCAGAGTAGCCCCATGACATCGCCCATCACCTTGGCTGACGCGATGACCGCCAGCAGGTCGGTGGGCGATGAGCTGTGGGAACTGGCCAGCCGCCTCTATCCCATATGCCGCAGCATTACCGGCGATGGGGTGCGCCAGACGTTGCAGATCCTGTCGGAATTCGTGCCGCTCGAACGGCACGAGGTGCCATCCGGCACCCAGGTTCTCGACTGGGTTGTTCCGCCGGAATGGAACATCCGTCAGGCCTACATCGCCGACAGCCAGGGCAACCGCATTGTCGATTTTGCCGACCACACCCTGCATGTGGTGAGCTATTCGACCCCCGTCCACCGGCGCATGACGCTGGCGGAGCTGAAGCCGCACCTGCACAGCCTGCCGGACCAGCCGGATCTCATTCCCTACCGCACCGCCTACTACACGCCTGCCTGGGGTTTCTGCCTGCAGCACGAACGCCTTCAGTCCATGACCGAGGACACCTACGAGGTGGTCATCGATTCAACCCTGGAGCCGGGCAACCTCACCTATGGCGAAGCGGTCATTCCCGGCGAGACAAGCGAGGAGGTGCTGCTGTCCGCGCATGCCTGCCATCCCTCGCTCTCCAACGACAACTGTTCCGGCCTTGCCGTCCTGGCCTGCCTCGGCCGCCTCATCGCGCAATCGCCCCGCCGCTACACCTATCGCCTGTTGTTCGCCCCGGGCACCATTGGCGCCATCACCTGGCTTGCCCGCAATCGCGACGCGACATCGCGCATTCGCCATGGCCTGGTGCTCTCGAACCTGGGCGATGCCGGCGCGCCACTCTACAAGCGCAGCCGGCGCGGCAACGCTGACATCGACCGCGCCGCCGCCATCGTGCTGGGAGTGAAAGACAACACGCCACACGCCAGCCTGGTCGATTTCTCGCCCTACGGCTACGACGAGCGCCAGTATTGCTCACCCGGCTTCAACCTGCCCGTTGGCGCATTCCAGCGCAGCCGCTGGGGCCAGTTTCCCGAGTATCACACCTCGGCCGACAACATGGACCTGATCCGCCCCGAGCATCTGGCCCACTCCGCAACCCTCCTGGCCCGGATGCTCGATGTCCTGGAGCTGGACCAGACGCCGGTGAGCACCATGCCGTTCGGCGAACCCCAGCTCGGCCGGCGCGCTGTCTATGATGACGAGAACGGCAACCCGCTGCCGGAGAACATCCGCATGGCCATGCTGTGGGTACTCAATCTGGCGGACGGCAATCATTCTCTGATCGACATGGCCGAACGGTCCGGCCTGGCCTTCTCTGCCCTGGAGAAGGCCCGCCGCCGTCTGGAATCCGTCGGCCTCCTGCGCTCGGCCGGATAGGGCGGTTCCGATCCAGATGGCACACTGGGAGAACACCTTGGGTCCAGTTGGGTCCGCCGCTTATGCGCCCCGCCCCCGCGGCAACTGTGGTTTCCTCCCGAACGCCGGCCACTGCCGGTCCTTGTCGGCAACCTTCGACGGCGGCAACGGCCACGCGATGCCAAAGGCCGGGTCATCGAAGCAGACGCCACTGGCTGCCGCAGGCTCGTAGGGCGTCGAGATCAGGTACAGCATGGCGGCACTATCGGTCAGGGACTGGCAGCCGTGCGCAAAGCCTTTCGGCACATAGATCTGACGCCCGTTCTCCGCCGACAACTCGAACCCCATCCATTCCCCGAAGGTCGGAGAGTCCGGCCGCAGATCAATGATCACATCGTAGATCGCGCCCGCCACGCACTGCACCAGCTTGATCTCTTCGTGGGGGGCCTCCTGGAAATGCATCCCGCGCACAGTGCCGCAGGTCCGGGTCAAGGCAATGCTGTGCTGCGGAAAGTGGGTTTCGAGGCCATGCGCACGAAACTCTTCGATACAAAACGATCTCGCAAATCGCCCTCGGTCGTCCAGGTAGGGTTCCGGCTTGATCAGCCAGGCCCCAGGCAACGGGAGAGCATCAAATTTCATGGTCACGATCCCATCAGCTTCTTGCCGAAGCCCATGAATTGCAGGCGGCAATGCTTACCCGCCCTACGGTATGTCATCAAACGCCATATGCCTTTAACGTTGAAACACAACAGTGCAGACAACCCGCAGTCCCATAGTGTCGCACCTCTCCGTTCGCAAAAAACTCAGCCTGCCCAGTCATCCGCAAGCAGTATATTCCCGTTCCGCCACGCCCCATGACCGCCCCGACGGCTGAACCTGTTGCCAGCCACCGGCCTGCCGAGTATGAGTACGCCCGCGTGCGGAGCAGCAAGGGCTTGAGCGACCTGCCGGCATCGCGCGGGCGAGCGCACCTGGGAATAGGGGCTGCAAGTCAGAATCAGACGGGCAAGTGTTGTTCCCGCCATGGCCGTAACCTGAGCGGCATATCACCTGGGCCATCATTCGAGGGCCCCGGGGAATGCCGAGCCGGTCCGGGGTTTATCCTGCGATGAGCCCGTTCCCTGGCCCATGACCGGACACGCGACCTTCAGTCCGATGAATTCCGGCTGCGGCACCACCCGATGGCATCGCCAGGCAAATGCTCTATCAGGGCCCATGATACGGGACGACCAATGGCCACTCTGGTGATGAAATTTGGCGGCACCTCCGTCGCCAACATCGAGCGCATCAGAAACGTCGCCGCGCATGTGAAGCGCGAAGTCGACGGCGGGAATCGCGTAGCCGTCGTCGTATCCGCCATGTCCGGCACGACCAACCAGCTCGTCAGTTGGGTCCGGGAAGCATCCCTGCTCCACGATGCCCGCGAATATGACGCCGTCGTCGCATCCGGCGAGAACATCACTGCCGGACTGCTTGCCATCGTACTGCAATCCATGGGTATTGCGGCCCGCTCCTGGCAGGGCTGGCAGATCCCGGTGAAAACGGACGCCGCCCACGGCGCGGCCCGCATCATGGATATCGACGGCTCAAAACTGATCGAACGCCTCGCTGGTGGAGAGGTTGCCGTCGTCACTGGCTTCCAGGGCATTGAACCTGAGCGCAACCGGATCGCCACTCTTGGCCGTGGCGGATCTGATACCTCGGCGGTTGCCCTCGCCGTCGCCATCAAGGCCGACATCTGCGACATTTACACGGATGTGGACGGCATCTACACGACAGATCCACGGATCGTGCCCAAGGCGCGCCGGCTGGCCAAGATCTCCTACGAGGAGATGCTGGAAATGGCATCGCTCGGCTCCAAGGTGCTCCAGACCCGCTCGGTCGAACTCGCCATGGTGCACAACATGCGCACACGAGTGCTGTCGAGCTTCGTGCCGCCCGATGAAATGAAGGCGGCCAGTCCCGACAACTGGGACGAAATTGGAA
>JBKDZY010000774.1:0-3186 GCA_047971765.1 Hyphomicrobiaceae bacterium
TCTAGCGCAATCCGGGTCATGCTGCAACGTGCTGCACTTCACGATTGGTTAAAGCGTTACCTGCCCACCCGATGCCATCTTCCAACCCTCGCATTATCCTCCGTCGCTTCATCCGCATGACTATGATCTTGTCAGGGGCGGTGGCAGCCTGTCCCGGCTCGTCCGAGTGAACAGGTCCGCGAGCGCGCGAACGATGCTCAGCGTTGTTCCCGAAGGTTTCCTTCGACACGCCCCCCTCTCCCTGCAAGCGCCACTGCGGGAACGCCGTCCGGGCTGTCGGTCACGTCTGTGAACGGATCGAATTTATCCCGCTGCGCCTGAAACTTACAGTCAACTGAAACTTCCGACTCGATCGATTTCCCGTCGCTTCACCTACTGGCAACACGACCAATTTTGACCTAACATTCGCGCTCTGTTTTTTGATGGGTCCGATGTGATGATGGTGTCCCGAATATTCGGTTCAGCGAGATCCCTAACCCTCCTGGCTGTGACCGTGGCCGCAGCCTGTCTGGCACTCGCCGCATTCCTGGTTTTCCATACCGAAGACCCCATCCGGTTGGCGCTACCGATGAACAACACCGCACCTCCTGCGAGCAAGTTCCAGGATGCCATCTGGCCGGCCAGTGCCGGGTGGCCCGCCGCGCCCTACCTTGCGGTCAAGTACGGGGCCAAACACGGTCTCCTCAAGAATGTGAGGTCCGCCCACCGAAACGCCGGCAAGGGTGCTGTCTCCTCCCTGTTCACCGGGGCAAATGACGTGGCCTATGCCTTCGCGCCGCCGATTGTCGAGGCCGCGTCGCGCCACCGGGATCTGCTCGTCCTCGCGGTCGTCATGCGTTCGAAGGGGCAGGTGCGCATGTTCGTTCGCGCGGAAAATCGCCAGGACTGGTACGCCAAGCGGATGGCGGTGAAATTCGGGACAATCACGGATTCGCTGGTGTATGCCCAGCTTCGGCATATGGGAAAACTTGATGTTCTCAAGAACGGCACGTTGACGCTCGTGGACATCGACTTTCCGGAGAACCTGTTCTTTGCCCTGGTCAACGGCGAAGTCGAGGGTGCCTCATTTCCCGGTGCCTATGCCGAGTTGCTGACCCATCAGCAGCAATCGAAGCCCAAGCCCGAGTTTGTCGATGCCGCGGCGCCCGACGTCTACCCGACGGCCACGTTCCTTGTGTCGCGGGCCGGCATCTACGCAGCCCATACCGAGGGCATCATTGACGTGCTCAGGGTTTTTCGCGAGTACGGGAAGTACGTCGCCGCGCATCCGGTGACGGAATTGATGCAAATGCACAAGCTCGAGGCTGCCGGGATCCCGCCGTCGCAGGATGCGCCTTCCGACCTGATCTGGGGGCCCAATGACTTCCTCATCCTGACCGACAAGGACGAAATCCGTAAACTCCTCGTCTTCGAGGCCCAGCTCAGGATTGACGGCGGCGCGATGAAATCCATGCCCGATTTCGAGCCCGCCCTTTCCAGACTTGACGACATAACACACAGGCTTGAACTGCGGTGAGCGATCGCTTGGACATGCCAGCTTCCAGGTCTGCCACGACCGATGCCCCTGTCGACAGCATCGGCAGCCTCAGGAAGCTTGGCTACCGCACGATGACTGCCGTCCTTGCGCTGACCGCCATCGGATTGATCGTGGCGTATTTCTCGATTTCGACGCTCATCCTGCTGCAGGAGCTGAATTTCGCCGCACAGAAACACTTCGACCGCTGGAGCTATCTCGCAGACCGGGCAAGGCTGATCCTGGAAGCCCGCGAGCCCCGAAACCGTCTGCCTGTCATCACCTTCCGTGCACAGCAAAGCTATCGAAAGGCCTATGCCGACGCCGAGAGCGAGAGCCGGAAAGTCGAGCAGATCGCCGATGAACTTGCCAGCTTCTGGACGGTCGTCCTGTTCAACAGGTCTCTCCTGCGGGAATTCGAACGCGAGTCGATCCCGCCCAAGCTGAAAAAGTCGATGCTTGAACTTTCCACCCAATTCGACAGCTCGGGCAGTCTTGGAAGTGACGACTATACGCAGCTCCTGGTCGCGATGCGCAACGGCGAACTGCTCTCTCCTCTCCATCGCCGGACAGTTCTCGCCAGCCTGATGGCGCAGCAGTGCCTGCGTCCCCTGATTGCGATCCTCCTGACGTTGGCAGTCGGTTATCTGCTCGGGCTCTGGCTTTTGTGGCGCTGGACATTGTCACCGGCCATCAGCGAACTGTTCCGCCGCAACGAGCAGATCCTGGCGGCACAGCACATCGCCAATCTCTGCTACTGGTTCAGCCCTGACGGCGCGGCGCCGGAGTTCTCACCGGGCAGTGCGCGCGTGCTGGGCCTGGATGGCGCATTGCTGCCGCGGTCCCTCGAGGCCAGCGCCAAGCTGAGCCCTCCCGACGACGAAAAGCGGATCACCTCCATCTACCACCGCCTGTCGGGAAACGACGGCGTGAGGGAAATCACGCGCAGGATCATGTCGCCGGAATACGGAGAGCGCGTGATCCGGGAGCGCGTCTTCTCCCGCATGGTGCGCGGGCAGCGGCAGCTCATGGGTATCATGTTCGACGTCTCGGACCTGGCGCGCGCGTCCGAGGGATGGGCCAATTCGGAGAAGATCCGCCTGATCGAGCTGGTCACCGCGGGGGTTGCCCACGACTTCAACAATATTCTCGGCATCATGCGCGGCCATGCGGAGTTGATGCTGCTGCGGCGCTCATTTTCGGAACAAGGCCTGAAGTCGATCATGGACGCCGCCGATACCGCGGTCGCTATCATCGCGAAGCTGCGGTCGCGCGTTTCGTTCTCCGATCTCGAAGTCCAGACCTTCCATGCGGACGAAGCCATCAACGACTGTGTCAAATCCCTGCGCGCCCTCACCACGACGGATGGCGACGTCGAAATTGTCCACAAGACCAACAAGGATTTCATCCTGCACTGCAACCGGGGTCTGTTCGATAATGCCGTCGTGAACATCCTGACCAATGCCATCGAGGCCTCACCGCACGGCAGCGTGGTGACAGTCGAAGTCGATGTGGTGAAGGCCGGAGACCTTCTCCTCAGCGGCGACGATGCGGGCGGACTGGCGCCGGCATCGCACTATGGCTGCATTTCCATCACGGATCACGGCATGGGCATGTCCGACGCGGTGTCGCGCCGTGCGTTCGAGCCGTTCTTTTCCACCAAGGAGCGCGGA
>JBKDZY010000775.1:0-3071 GCA_047971765.1 Hyphomicrobiaceae bacterium
ACAAACTAGGCATTATTATATCTGCAATGCCTACTGTATTGCGTGTTTGGGGGGGACAACGTGGCAAGCAACGATAATCCAGCCACTTTACGCATCGGCGATGAGATGTTCATCGACGGCTACCTGGAAACGACCGGTGACGTGGTCATTGCCGGCCAGTTGCTGGGTGAAGTCCGCGCCCCACGCGTCCTCATCGAAGCGGGTGGGTTCGTCTCTGGAAATATCGTTGCCGAGGAAGTCGTGATCTCCGGCGTCGCGCAGGATGTGAACGTCTACGCCGTAAAGATCGAGTTGCGCGATGGCTGCCGCGTCACTGGCGAGCTGTACCACAGCCAACTGGACCTCTCCGCCAACAGCTTCTTCGAAGGCAAGAGCCGCCGCCACCCCAATCCTCTGCAGCTCGTGGGCTCGGAGGCTGTGCGGGCCGAGTAGCACTTCGGCCAATCAGTCACACACCATCAATCTGCATCGATGGCATGGGCAATGACCTTGCGCATGACGCTCGGCAGCGCCGACTTGCCCAGGTCGCGCCGAGCCACCCACCGGCACCGGTCAGGATCGGCCCACAGATCAAGTTGGCGGTTCACCGGAACCACCGCCCGGGACACCATCAGTTCCAGCCGGAAATGCGTGAACGTGTGCGAGATGTGCCCCGCCACTGGCCACCACTCCCCACGCAACGGCGCAGACCGCATGGCGTCATCCGCTGCCGGCCAGGTGTCGCCCCAGGCCGTCGAGGGAACTTCCAGCATCCCGCCGAGAAGACCGGCCTCGGGCCGCCGCCGCAACAGCAGATGCCCATCTTCGCGCAAGGCCACAAACGCGACCCCGTACCTGACGGGCCGCTCCGCCTTCACCGCCCTGCGCGGCAGCGTCTGGGCGTTGCCCGCCACCCCGGCAATGCAGCCACCTTTCAGCGGGCACATCAGGCAGGACGGCCGCTTCGGCGTACAGATGCGCGCGCCGAGATCCATCATCGCTTGCGCAAAATCGCCAGCCCGCTTGTCCGGCGTCAATCGGCCGGCGAGTTCCCGCAGCTTGGATTTGACGCCTGGAAGCGGCTCGTCGATAGCGAACAACCGTGCCACCACCCGCTCCACGTTCCCGTCGACAGGCGTACTCTTCGCCCCGAAGGCAATCGCCGAGATCGCGGCAGCCGTGTAGGGCCCGATACCCGGCAGCTTCCGCAGACGGTCTTCATCGGACGGAAATTCCCCTCCGAAGTCCTTGGCGACAACCCGTGCACAGGCATGAAGGTTGCGGGCCCGTGAGTAGTAGCCAAGCCCCGCCCAGGCAGCCAGCACATCGTCCAGCGGCGCTGCGGCCAGGGCGAACACATCCGGCCAGCGTTCCAGAAAGCGGTGGAAAAACGGAATGACGGCTTTCACCGTCGTCTGTTGCAGCATGACCTCCGACAACCACACGCGATACGGATCGGCTGTCTCGCCATCGGCGTAACGCCATGGCAAATCACGCCGTTCCTCGTCGTACCATTCGAGCAGCAGCTTCGCCGTGTCGGGTCGCTGGTGATATCCCGGTTGCTCGATTGCCACAGTCGCCATCTGGTCGCTCCACGCAGCATTGAGCCGAATCGTTTACACAATAGTAATCATGTGCGGCTGCCATGGAAACACGGGGCGCTTCGGAGCACGATAGCAATGCAACATGGGAAGCAGGATCGCCAGCGCGCCACCGGCCGCACCACGCCGCGTGAGACCATCCGCACCAACCAGCCGCGATCGCAGGCAGGGGCCTACAGCTACGCCGGGTCACGACGACCGGTCTCGGCAAAGGCCGTCGGCAGTTTCATCGCCAAGCTGACCCGACCCGCCTTCGAGAAATTCGGATTTTCCGCCGCCACCCTGATCACCGATTGGGAAACCATCGTCGGCACCGATTTTGCTGCCTACGCCCGCCCCGAGCGCCTCAAATGGCCACGCCGCGTCGATTATCGCGCCGAGCGGATCGAAGACGCCGACCGTGGCCGGCCTGGGGCCACTCTGATACTTGCCGTCGAGCCCGGCCGTGCGCTCGACGTGCAGTACAAGGGCCGCCAGATCCTGGAACGCATCAATGCCTACTTCGGATATTGCGCCGTTGCCGATATCCGCATCATGCAGATACCGAATTTCAGTGCTGATCCGCGGAGTCCTGCCCCTGTTCTGCCGCCTGTAGACAAGCCTGCGAAACCTCTTTCCACGCCGGCCAAGACCGAGATTTCCCAGGTTCCCGACGATGAGTTGCGCCGGGCTCTGGAGCGCATGGCAGCAGGTATTGCCTCACGCAAGGTGCGCAACGGCGCCGCCGTCTAGTCAACTCCACAGCCACACCGCCGCACATTCCCCGCAATTTATTGCTTGTCGGGGGCATATTGCCTTAAATCTGCGGCAACAATGACGGTAAATCCCCTGAAGTCGGAACCCCCGGACCTTGGGACGCTCTGCCGACCCCGTGAAATGTGGAGGACAACGAAGTGACGATTGATTCTGCGTTCAAAGCCCTCGCCTTTTTGAGCCGGCGCGCGGCATTGGCGATTGGTTTGGCAGCGGTGATGGTGCCGACCATCGCAATGGCGCAAAAGAGCGACAAGGAAATTGCGGCAGAGCTGGCCAAGCCCCTTCCTCACGGCGAACTGGTGCTCGGCAAGGCGGACGCGCCTGTCACCATCACCGAGTATGCGTCCCTGACGTGCTCGCACTGTGCCCACTTCCACAACACGGTACTGCCGGACCTCGAGAAGAAGTATATCGACACCGGCAAGGTGAAACTGCTCCTGCGCGAGTTTCCGCTCGACAATCTTGCCGCCGCCGCGTCCATGCTGTCGCGCTGCACCGACAAGGACAACGGCATCAAGCTGCTCAAGGCGCTGTTCAAGCGTCAGGATGAATGGGCCTTCGTCCAGGGCAATCCGGTGCCCGCGCTGTTCAAGATCGCCAAGGAATTCGGCTTCACCAAAGAGAGCTTCGACAAGTGTCTCACCAATCAGAAGCTTCTTGACGACATCACCAACGAGCGCGACAGGGCAAGCAAGATCCTCGGCGTGCGCGCCACGCCGACGTTCTTCGTGAATG
>JBKDZY010000776.1:0-1629 GCA_047971765.1 Hyphomicrobiaceae bacterium
GCAGAGCTTTCACGATCGTAGGTGTAACTGGCAATGCCGCCGCCCGACGGCCAGGAATAAACGAAGGGTGCGCCGTCGAACTTGATGTCGTAGGCGATCTGCGCGGCACGATAGATCGCAAAATCGAATGATGTGTTGTAGCCGTGCACGAAGACGAAGGCGTGATCCTTGAAGCGCGCCGATTTTGCCAGCCGCTCCTTCACGAGCGCCATCAACTGGGCCTGCGGCATGGCGGCGATCTCCTGGATGATGAAATGCTTCTTGGGGTCTTCCTCCTTCTCGTAAATCTTGATGTTGAAGTAGGGGATGGTGATCGCCCACGGCCGCTCGATCTGCGGCACCTCGTGCACCTTGGGCACGGAAACCATGGCACGGCCCAACTCAAGTCGGCGGCCGCGATCAGAGCCGTAATCAACGCGCTTGTCGTTGGGTACACGCGCGCGGTCGGTGCCGTAATAGACCGGCACAACGGTCCAATCCTCTTTTTCCTCGCCGACAGCGCCTGCGGGTGGAGCGACCTCGGCACTGCGATCAATCTCAACGGGTGATGGTCCCATGCCCGACATTCCGGGCATACCCTGCATACCTCGTGTGTCATTTGAGGACTGGCCGTTGGCCGCTGCGGGTGGGGGGCTTGCACCTCCCGCGCCGATGCGGCCCATTCCAGTACCACCGCCACCCTCGCCGGTTCCAGACTGACCAAGACCTCGTGTCGGGCCTGGAGAGTTGGGCGCGGCAACATCTGGCATGGCACCCGGCGCAGGGGACGGCGGCAAAGCAGGTGAACCACTGCCGCCTGCCTGCAACGTACCGGAGCCGGCTGGCGCCGGTTCCTCTGGCGTTCGGGTGCTCTTGTCTTTGAGAACGTCTTCAAGCGTACAGCGGCTCGTCGATTCTCTGCGCGAGGCCAGCGTGCGTTCGTCATTCAACGTCCTGCGAGCGGCGGCAAGGTCTTCGCTTCCCGTCTTTGCAGAGCCTTCGGATGCGTTGTCTTGGACTTCGGCCGGCCTTGCGGACGTGGCCTCTCCGCGTGGAGCGGTCGCCTCAGGCGCTGCGATCTCACGCTCCATCGGCGCACGCGCGCTCTCATAGCGCGGCGTCAGCACGAGCAGGGCAAATGGAACGATGATGATCGCCGCCAGCACCAGCCGCAGGCTCCATCGCGCAAGCCCTGGCAATGACGAGACCGAGCGCCATGCAAAGACCAGCAGAACGACGCCAAGCAGACCGACAAACGCGCTCAGAACAACTGGATGGAGATCGAACATTCTTAGTGCCCCTCAAAAAACCTAATGCTTTTCAGCACGCGATCGTGGCGCGATCTGGCCCGCAATCCATGGGGCCGGGTGCGGCACCACTTTTGAACACGCCCGTCAGTTCGTTGGACAAAGGTACCAACGCGAATTTCACTCGAAATTTCCGTTTTTCCCCGTAATTGCGACCACGACGAGACATTTCCACAGAGTGTAAGCGCGGGCAACCCCGCCGATCCGACGCGTGGCACGCCCAGTAAGTATCCCCCGGCAAAGCCGGGGGCTTTAGTTCATGGACCGCTCAAAGCGGATTGACGGGGTCGCTTCGCGGCCCCTTTGGGCATGATGGCCTGAAGGCCAGTCTCAACGCCACAGA